>NZ_JBEXTV010000020.1:0-123261 GCF_040628835.1 Streptomyces sp. NPDC006134
AGCGTCTCCGACGGCACCCCTCGGGCCCGGTGACACCACCCCCCAGGTCATCCGTTCGACAGGGGGCAACAGTCATGCCGGGCCCGGAGGCCAGCGGCCCTCTTGCAGGACCGCGGAAAACATAACGGGGGCGGAGCGGGGACGGGCGCGGCGGTCAGAACGGATAGTCGGCGATGTCCGGACGCACCGTGAGCCACTGGGTCTCCGTGAACGCCTCCACGTTGGCGGCGGCGCCGCCGAAACGGGACCCGGTGCCGGAGTCCTTGACGCCGCCGAAGGGCGCGTTGGGCTCGTCGCCGACCGTCTGCTCGTTGATGTGGATCTTGCCGGAGTCGATCCGGTCGGCCAGCTTCATCGCCGTGCCGACGTCCCCGAGGATGCCGACCGACAGCCCGTACTCGCAGTCGTTCACGATCCGCGCGGCCTCCTCCGGGGTCGAGAAGCCGATGACGGGCGCGACGGGGCCGAAGATCTCCTCCCGCCACGCCGGCATGCCGGTCGTCAGGCCGGTCAGCACGGTCGCCCGGTAGCCGGCGCCCACGATCTCGCCGCCCGCGGCGACGGTCGCACCCGCGGCGACGCTGTCGGTCACGATGCGGTGCACCCGCTCCAGCTGGCGGCGGTCGATGATCGGGCCGAGCGCCACGTCCTCGCGGGCCGGGTCACCGACGGTCAGCGCCTTCGCCTTCGCGGCGAGCGCGGCCGTGTAGTCGTCGAGCAGCGACTCGTGCACGAGATGACGGCCGGTCGTCATGCAGATCTGGCCCTGGTGCAGATAGGAGCCGAACGCCCCCGCGGAGGCCGCCTTGCGCACATCGGCCCCGGGCAGCACCACCAGCGCGTTGTTGCCGCCCAGTTCGAGGTGGGCCCGCTTCAGGAGCCGCCCGGCCCGCTCGCCGATCGCCCGCCCGACCGGCGTGGACCCCGTGAAGGAGACGACCCGCACCTCGGGGGCGTCCACGACCGCCCGGCCCACCGAGCCGTCGCCCGGCAGCAGGTGCAGGACGCCGTCCGGCAGCCCGGCCTCCTCGAAGACGCGCGCGATGACGACACCCCCGCCGACCGCGGTGCGCGGATCCGGCTTGAGCAGTACGGCGTTGCCGAGGGCGAGCGCGGGCGCCACCGACCGCAGGCCGAGGATGAGCGGGAAGTTGAAGGGAGCGATCACGCTCACCACACCGGCCGGGCGGCGGCGCGCCAGCGACCAGCGGGCCTCCTCGGAGGTCAGCACCTCGCCCTGCGGATGCGTGGGCAGCGACGCGCACTCGAAGCACTCGCCCACCGCGAGGTGCGTCTCGAAGCCCGCCTTGGCCCGCACCGAACCGGCCTCCCGTACGAGCCAGTCCTCGATCTCCGCGGCGTGCTCGGTGAACAGTTCGCCCGCCCGCCGCAGAACGGCGGCCCGCCGCTGCGGGGAGGTCGCCGCCCACGCGCGCTGCGCCTCGGCGGCCCTGGCCGCCGCGCGGCCCACGTCCTCGGCCGTGGCCAGGCCCACCGTGCCGAGCCGGTTCCCGGTGGCCGGTTCGACCACGGGGTGCTCGACGGCGGAGACCCGCCAGCCGTCGCTGAAGAACTTGCTGCCCCAGACGTCACTGTCCAGGAGTGTCATCGGCTTGCCTTTCCAGGGTGGTGCGGAGGTGGTCGAGAGGGGTGTCCGCGGGTCAGGAAGGGGTGGTGAGCGCCGTGTCCACCTGGACGAGCCGGGGGTGGTCCGGCCGCTCGGCGAGGACGGCGCGCAGTTCCCCGGCGCCGCCGACGTGCCGGGACGGGACGCCGTAGCCCTCCGCGATGCGGGTGAAGTCCAGCCCGGGGATGTCCAGTCCGGGGGCGTCCGGCACGCCGAGGAGGCCGCCGAACCAGCGCAGCGCCCCGTACGTGCCGTTGCGCAGCAGGACGAAGGTCACCGGGAGCCGGTGCCGGGCCGCCGTCCACAGCGCGGTGATGCCGTAGTTGGCCGAACCGTCCCCGATCACGCCGACGACCGGGCGGTCCGGGTGGGCCATCGCGACCCCGACCGCGCCGGGCAGCCCGAACCCGAGGCCCCCGGCGGCCGGGAAGTAGTAGGAGCCGGGCCGGCGCAGGTCCATCTGCCGCCACCACGCGGCGTTCGTCGACGTCGACTCGACCACGTACGCGGTGTCCTCGGGCATCTCGTCGCGCAGCGCGGCGAAGACCTCCTCGGGGTGCAGCCGCGGCCCTTCGGCGGTGAGCGGCTCGGGCACGGGCCGGAACGCGTCCGCCGCGGCGGGCGGGGCGCCGAGCGCCTCCGTCAGCAGCCCGACGACCGCGCCGGGGTCGGCGACCAGCGCCTCGCCCATCGGGGCCCGCGCGGCGGCGGAGGCGTCGTCGGTGACCTGGATCAGCCGGGTGCCCTCGGGCAGGTACCGGCCGGGAAGGTACTCGTGGTAGCGGAACACCGGGGCCCCGAGCACCAGGACCAGGTCGTGGCCTTCCAGCGCCCGGGAGACCGGCGCGATCCCGGCGGGCAGCACGCCGCGGAACAGCGGATGGCGGTTGGGGAAGGGGAGCCGGAAGAGGGAGGGCGCCGCCCACACCGGTCCGCCCAGGCGCTCGGCCAGCCGCACGGCGTCGTCGAAGAGGCCGGCCGCGTCGATGTCGCCGCCGAGCACCAGCGCGGGCCGCCGGGCGGCGGTGACCTGTCCGACCAGCCGGCGGACCTGCTCGCCGCCGGGCGCCGAGGCGCGCTGCACCTGCCGGTCGAGCACCGGCAGGCCGTTGTCGCCGGCCTCGGCGTCCCAGTCGTCGTACGGCACGGAGAGATAGGTCGGGCGCCGCTGCAACCGCGCCTCGAACACGGCCTGCGCCAGCGCCCGCGGCACGTCCTGCGCGCAGGCCGGCTCGGCGGCCCAGCCGACGAGGGGCTTCATCAGCGCCGGCGCGTCGACGTTGGCGAGGTTGGCCTCCGGGCCGACGGCGGACCGCACCTGCTGCCCGGCGACGATCACCAGCGGGGTGCGGGAGGCCACGGCGTTGGTCAGCGCGCCCATCGCGTTCCCGGACCCGGAGGCGGCGTGCAGGTTGACCAGCGCCGGCCGGCCGGTCGCCTGCGCGTAACCGTCCGCCATCCCCAGCACGGCACCCTCGTGCAGCCCGAGCACATAACGGAAACCGTCGGGCAGATCGGCCAGGAACGGAAGCTCGTTGGAGCCCGGGTTGCCGAAGAAGGTGGTGAGCCCCTGACGTTCCAGGAACTCGTGGGAGAGGTGACGCACGGAGGGCACTGACGTTCCTTTCCGGAAGTGATGCGGGACACGCTAAGGAACGCCGTGACATGGGCACCAATAGATGTTTCGACGTCCCGATATAGAGTCCGTCGATATGGGGACCTTCGACCTCAACCTCGCCCGGGTCTTCGTGCTGCTGTACGAGACCGGCAGCGTCACGGCCACCGCCGAGACGCTCCACGTCACCCAGCCCACGGTCAGCTACAGCCTGGCCAAGCTGCGCCGGCACTTCGGCGACGACCTGTTCCGGCGCACCGGGCGCGGGCTGACGCCCACCGCCGGGGCCCGCCGGCTGTACGAACCGCTGCAGCGCGCCCTGGCGGAGATCGACGGGACGGTCCGGCAGGCCGACGCCTTCGACCCCGAGACCATGGCGGGCCGCTTCACCATCGCCCTGTCCGACCTCGGCGAGGCGACCCTCCTGCCCCGCCTCCTGGCGGCAGCCCGCGAACGCGCGCCCCGGGTGTCGTTCACCGTCCGGCCGCTGGACGTGGACGACGCCGAGCGGCAGCTGCGCCGCGGCGAGCTCGACGCGTTCGTCGCCACCCCGGTGCTCACCTCGCACCTGACCGTGCGCGTCCCGCTCTTCCACGAGCGCTACGTCGCCATGGTCGCCGCCGACCACCCCCGGATCCGGGGCGACGCGGTCACCCTGGAGCAGCTCGCGGCCGAGCACCACGCGACGGTCTTCGGCCCCAGCGGGCACGTGGTGCCGCGGGCCGTACTGGCGATGCACGGCCTGCTGGACCGTGTGGCCGTCGACGCCACCCGCTTCTCGATGCTGCCGTACCTGCTGGAACACACCGACCTGGTCGCCATCCTCCCCGAGTACGTCGGGGAGGTCTTCACCGCCTCCCGGCGGCTGCGCCTGGTACGGCTGCCGTTCGAGACCGAGCCGGTCGAGGTGGCCCTCTACGCCCGGCACGAGTCCTCGCGCAGCCCCTCGCAGCGGTGGCTGGTCCAGTTCATGGCGGAGGTGCTGGGCACCCGGGTGAGCCCGGCCCAGCTGCCGCCGTACCCCGGCCACGCGCCGCACCCGGCGGCGTGACCGGACGGGCGCGACGTATGGCCACGGACCCGGGAACCACGCCGCCCGGCGCCGCACGGTGCCGGTCCGTGCGGCGCCGGTCGGCGGTCAGCGGTCGCGCAACCGCCCCAGGCGCGTCAGCGTCCTCGCGGCGGCACCGGCCAGCCGGGGCCGGCCGCGTACGAAGCGGCGTGCGGCGCGCGCCGGTTCCCGCCCCAGGAGGTAGGCCGCCCCGCCCGGCCCCGGACGGACCACCGCGCCCTCGTAGACGGTGTCGTCCCGGGTCTTGAAGGAGTCCTTGTAGCGGGCCGGCCCACTGCCCAGGTCGACCCTCTCGATCCCGCGGGCCGCCGCGGCCTCCAGCATGCGCAGGTGCAGCACGAGCCCGGGCGAATACCTGCCGTACGCACGGTCGTACGCCGGGAACCACCACGACAGCACGGTGGGCGAGCACAGCCCGAAGTGCGCGGCCACGGGCCGGCCGCCGGCGTACAGCACGGACAGCACCCCGCGGCACTCGGGCACCTCGCCTTGGGCGAGCAGCTCCACCAGCCCGGTGATCCACTCCTGCGCGAACCGGTCCCGGCGGCCCGTCCGCCGGTACTGCGCGGACTTCCACCGCATCAGCGCCCGCAGCGCCTGCGGATCTTGGGCGTCGTACACGAACCGCACCTCGCCGGCCTGCCGGGCGAGCTTCCGCTCCTTGGCCAGGATCTGCCGGAGGAAGCCCGGCGATCTCTCGCGCAACCGCTCCCGGTACCGCTCGAACCCGTCACCGAGGCCGACCACCGGAGCGGCCAGTTCCTCGTCGGCGTGCGGGACGAACACCCGCTGGCCGGCCTCCAGGTTGTCGAACTCCCAGGACGACAGCCCGCAGGCCCGCAGCAGCCGGCGGGCGTCGAGCCCGACTCCGGGGCGCAGGACGGCCCCCTGACTGTCCGACACCCCCAGCCCGATGGCCCGGCCCTGCCCCAAGGGCCCCTTCTCGAACGGGAAGAACCCGGCCGGGACCCCGTCCTCCGACAGCACCGCCACGCGCGCTCCCGGTCTGACCCGGCCGACGGCCGTGGCGAACGCCGGGTCGAGGAACGGGTTCGCCGGTGCCCCGGCCTCCTCCCGTATCCCTCTCCACATCTTGCGGTCGTCCGGGCTCAGTTCGTGCGGTCCCAGGACGAGAATGCGCTTTCCGGGCAACTCCGCCTCCTGTGTCGTCGCCGTGCCGGACACACGCGAGGGCCCGCTCGTCACCGCGTATTGGCATTGGACGGCGTCCGGGCCGCACGCGCGGGCCTCGATGGGGTACTGCCGTCGCTCAGCAGCGGAACGTCTGCAACACGGCGTCACCGGGGGCACGGGCACCCGCCTGCCGCCCCGGTGCCGTCGCCGCGGACGGCCCGGCCGTCCCGGGCCCGCCGTCCGCGGACCACCGCACCGGGACACGGGCCGTCTCGGGGCCGGACCCGGCCGCGGGCGCCGTCCGCGCACAGCGCGCGGCGGACCGGCGTACGGGCACGTCGTCCTCACCCCGTACCGGCTCCGGCTCCCCGGCGACGCCCTCCGCCCGAGGGCCCGGCGTCCGACCGGCCGCCTCCGTGCCCACCGCCACGGCGCCCGTGCCGCCGGCGTCCGGCGAGGGCGCCGGGAGGAAGAAGTACAGCAGCGCGGAAGCCAGCAGGACCACGGCCGCCGCCCCTCCACGCCGCACCATCGAAACCCCCGGCCTGCGTCTCGGCGGGGGCCGGCATACGGGTCGACAGACGGGGTCGGCGCCGGGCGGGTCCCCCCGTACGCCCGGCTGCCCCTCCAGTAGGCCGAGCGTGTCTCGTCTCCGTCAAGCCCCGGTAAAGCGATTCACCGCGTCTGTCCGAAAGCGAGTGACCCGGGGAAGCCGCCCGGCGGCGTTCAGGGCGCCGGTTCCAGGCCCCAGGCGGCGGCCCGTCCCGCGGCGGCGGCCCGGTTGGGGACGCCGAGCTTGGCGAGGATGTGCTCGATGTGCGTGGCGACGGTACGGAGCCCGATGCCCAGACGGCCGGCGATCTCCCGGTTGGTCCGGCCGCGGGTCAGCTCCGCCAGTACTTCGGTCTCGCGGGCGGACAGCGCCGCGGGCCGCGCGACGGGACGGCACACGGCGCGCAGGGCCGTGCCCTGACGGGCCAGCCGGACTTCGAGCAGACGCCGCTGGTACGGCACCAGGACGGTGGCGGGCAGGGGCCGGCCGGCGGCGACCTGCCGTACGAGCCGGGTCAGCGGGGCGTCGGCCGAGGCGAGCCCGGGCAGGGGCCGCCCGCTCACCGGCACGGGAGCCGCGTCCCGCCCCGGCGGCAGCAGCACGGCACAGGCCCCGCTCTCCGGCGCGCCGGGCGGCCCGGGGAGCACCAGGGGATCGGCCACGGCGCCGAGGGACTCGCCCAGCAGGGCCATCACGGCGCGCAGGGCCTCCGGGGCGCGGCACTCGCGCGTGGTGCTCACGCTGAGGACGCCGACGTACCTGCCGTCCGCCGCGAACAGGCACTGGGCGAGGCCGCCCCGCACCCCCAGGGGGCCGAGGACGTCACGGAGGCCGGGGGAGTCCCGCCGCTCGGTCTCCGGCACCTCCTGCCACCAGCGCAGGCCGTCCGGTGAGCGGCGGACGGCGGCGAAGGCCGGGTCGTCGTGGAGCCGGTGCTCGATGTACGCGGTCGCGGCGGCCGGGTAGGTGCCGGCCAGGGTGACGTGACGGCGGCGCAACGGGTCCCACTGCGCGAGGGAGGCGAAGTCGTGGTCGATCACGCCGGACAGCGCCGCGAGGACGGCGTCCGGGCCGCCCGTGCCCCGGGCGGCCCGGCGCAGGCCCACGGCCGCGTCCAGCACCTGCGCCGTCCCCCGCGTCGTCGTCATCCGCCCAGGATGATCACCGGGCGGGGCGGCCGTCAACCGGCGAGTTCGTCGTGCACCACGTCCCCGCCGACCGCGGTGAACACCACCGGCAGGTCCGGGATCTCGTGCGGGTCGGCCGCCCGCAGGTCTCCCGCGACGACGCACAGGTCGGCGGCCTTGCCCACCTCCAGCGAGCCCTTCCAGCTCTCCGCGAAGTCCTGCCGGGCCGCGTCGGCGGTGTAGGTCCGCACCGCCTCGGCGAGCCCGATGCGCTGGTCCGCGCCGCTGACCCGCCCGCTCCCCCTGGCCTCGCGCAGCATCATCGTCGCCACGCCCTGCCGCCAGTCGGGGAAGGTGACCGGCGCGTCCGACCCGCTGGTCACCCGCACGCCCGCGTCGAGGGCGTCCCGGTAGGGCCACTCGTACGCCGCCCGCTCCGGACCGACGTACTCCTCCTCGATGTCCGCGACGGTCCACTTGATGGTGGGGTTCATGGTGACGCCGAAACCGTGCTCCGCGAGCTTCCTCATGCTGCCGGCGGTGAGGAAGTCGCCGTGGATGACGTAGTGGCGGGCGTCGGGCCTGGGGTGGGCGGCCGCCGCCGCGGCGAAGGCGCCGGCGACGGTGTCGATGCAGCGGTCCCCGGTGGCGTGGACGCCGACCTGGAGACCGGCCGCGTGCGCGTGCCGGATCATCTCCTCCAGGCCGGCCGTCCGCTCCCGGTCGGTGTGCCCGCCGACGCACAGGGCGCCGTGCCCGCCGGAGACGTACGGCTCGTGCATCCAGGACGTCTTGTTCAGCGGGATGCCGTCGGCGAAGACCTTCACCCCGAGGACGGCGAACCGGCGGGGGTCGGCGGACGGCCCGACGCGCATCCCCTCCAGCGCCCGCACGAACTCCCCGGCCGTGCCCGACATCCCGGCCGGCAGCAGCAACGCGCTGACCCGCGCGGTGAGTTCGCCCCTGGCCAGGAGGTCCTGGTACACGCCGAGGACGTCCTGGCCGAGGGCGCCGCGCATCAGGTGGTCGCCGCCGGGGCCGAGGCCGGGCTCGGTGTAACTGGTGATGCCGAGCCGCGCCAGCGTGGCGAGCGTGGCCCGGACCGCGTCGGCCTTCACCTCGGGGGAGGGGGCGGGCAGGACCCGGTGGACGAGGTCCTGGGCGCCCTCGTACAGCAGGCCGGCCGGCTCGCCCGCCTCGTCGGTGACGATGACCGCGCCGGGCGGGGCGGGGGTGTCGCGGTCCACGCCGGCGCGGGCGAGCGCGGCGGAGTTGACCCAGGTGGCGTGGCCGGAGGCGGAGTACAGCAGGACCGGGTGGTGCGGGCTGACGGGGTCCAGGTCCCGGCGGGTCGGCAGCCGCGACGGACCGGCGGCGCACTCCTGGAGGAAGCCCGGGTCCCAGCCGTGCCCGACGATCCACTCTCCCGCGGGGGTACGGCCGGCCGCGGCGCGCACCGCGTCGGCCACGTCGGCGATCGACCGCACCGTGGGATGGGTGAGGTCGAGGGAGAGCGGGGGCCTGGTCATCCCGAACGCGCATCCGTGCAGGTGCGCGTCGTTGATACCGGGCAGCAGCGTGCCGCCCGCCAGGTCCACGATCCGGGTGCCGGGGCCGGCGTGCGCCATGACCTCGGACCGGTCGCCGACCGCCGAGACGACACCGCCGGTCACCGCCAGGGCGGAGGCGACGGTGAAGCCGGCGTCGACCGTGAGCACGGAACCGTTGACGAAGACGAGATCCGCCGGGTGTGCGGCAGCCAAGGTGACGTCCTTCCATCGGGGTGGGTGGGATCGCACCCCGCGGTGGCCCCGGCGGCGCGACGAGCCGTGGGGAGACACCGCAGGGGGAGGCGAGCACTGTCCCCCGGACCGGCGGGGTCCCGCATCGGTCATCCGACCGAGGGGCGGCGGACGGGGGACGGTGGACGGGGGGACGGCGGACGGGGGTTCTTCCCGCCGGGGAGTCCACGCCCGGACGGAACCGGACGCGGGCAGGACGCCGCCCGTCCGCGCCCCGCGGCGGCGGGCCGTGAGGTGGCCCGGGAGGCGGCGCCGCGCGGACGCACGGCAGGTCTGCGCGACATCCCGTGAGTTCCCCTGCGGCCCTCCTGAGTCCCCAGCCCCCGTGGCCAGGAGGTTCGTCCTCCTCCGTGTGCTCTGCGGTGCGGTGACGCGACCGCGGGCGCAGCCGCCGGCCCGGCACGGCCGCTCGCACCCGCTGATCGACGAGCAGACCGCCCTGGGGACCGGCCCCATCGGCAAGAGCTCCGTCGCCGGCCCGGCGCCGCACGGCCGGACCGCGACGCTCGGACGACTCCCCATGGACCGTCAGCCCGGAGAGGCACTCGTCCACGGTCCCGGCCCGCTCCGCCTCGCCGCCGGGATCGGAGGACGTCCGCCCGCCGGCGGCCGTCCGGCCCGCTCACCTCCGAGCGCCGGACGGCGTGAGCCCACCGGTGATTCGGAAGGGTGCGACGGGGGCATCGACACGACGGAGCCACGGCGGGGGCCGGGCCGGTTCCCGTGTACCGGTCGGGGCTGTGGTGACGTGACGGCCGGGGGAGTCGCTGATGATGGGGTGGATCCGTCGCTGGGCAGCCGAGAAGGACCATGAGGCGATGCTGCGGCAGAGGGTGGACACGGAGCTGCTGAACAGGGTGGTCAAACGTCACCTGTCGCAGGTACGGCGGGAAGCCCGCCGTGTGAGCGAGCCGACGCGCGCGGATGCCGCCGAGGCGGTCGCCGTGGAGGCGGAACAGCGCAGCAGGCAGTTCATGATCAATGCGATTGCTCTGTGGCACGCCCGCCTCCCCGACGGGCGGCAGGCGGACGAGCGCCGGTACGCGGTGGTACAGGAGTACCTGCGCTGGCGTGACTACATGAACCGAAAGGCCGAGGAGCTACGCCGTCACGCGGACCAGGCGAAGTGAGCGACCGGCCCGCCGCGACGCGCCGCAGACGACCGAGGTCCTCGCACGCATCGCCGTTGCCCGGCCGCGGCGGACGGCACCCAGGGCGCTGACGTACGCGGACGGCTTCGGCATCCGGCCCGTGCCGCGGGAGACGGCCCGCGAACCGGCCGGGCACGGGTACTGCGTGCTCGTCCCCGGCCTCTTCCACCGGCCCGGCCCGGCACCGGTGGTCGAGCTTCCCGGGCACATCGGGGAAGAGGCCCGGCCCGCGGTCTTCGCCCGGCTGATGCCCTTGACCGAGGCGCACACCGCCGAGCGTGTCCTGCGCGACGCCGATGCCTGCCTCGGGTTCCTCACCGCCCAGCCCGAGGCCGGCGCCGGTCCGGTCGCGCTGACCGGCTACTGCACAGGCGGCCTCTACGCGATGCGCACCGCCGCGGCCCACCCCCACCAGGTGGCCGCCTGGACGAAGGCCGTGACGGCGTAGCGGCCGAACGGGTCGTCCAGGCTCCGGTCCGGTCTGCGCAGGTCTTCGGGACCGACTCGTCGCCCCTTCGACACGCATCCGGGTCACACCCCGTCGTGTCGACACGCATCCGGGTCACACCCCGTCGCGCGCCATCCGGACGTGTCCACCGGGCGCGAAACCCCGGCACGGCGGCGCGTGACTCGTGTGACGCAGGGGACACGGGGCGACATGCCGACAACCACGGACCAGTCGCCGGCCCGCGCCTCGGGCGGCCCGGCGCTCAAGCGTGCCCTGACCACCCCCCTGCTCTACTTCTTCATCCTCGGGGACGTCCTCGGCGCCGGGGTGTACGTCCTCGTCGGCCAGGTCGCCGCCGACTCCGGCGGAGCGGTCTGGCTCCCCCTCCTCGTGGCCCTCCTCCTGGCGCTGCTCACCGCCGCCTCGTACGCCGAGCTCGCCACCAAGTACCCGAGAGCCGGCGGGGCCTCCCACTACGCCACCCGGGCCTTCGGGCCGTTCGCCGGCTTCGTCGCGGGTTTCTGCATGCTCGCGGCCGGCATCGTCTCGGTCGCGGCGCTCGCCCGCGGCTTCGGCGGCGACTACCTGTCGGAGTTCCTCACGCTGCCCGTGGGACTCGTCGCCGTCGTCTTCCTGGCCGGGCTGGCGCTGGTCAACGCCAGAGGCATCAAGGAGTCGACGCGCGCCAACGTCGTCGCCACCGTCGTCGAGGTCGGCGGCCTGGCCGTCATCGTCGCCCTCGGCGCCTGGCTGCTGCTGCGCGGCGACGGCGACGTGGGGCGCCTCACCCAGCTCGGCACGCCCGAGAAGGGCGCGGCCGCCGCCGTCCTGAGCGGTTCCGTGCTGGCGTACTACTCCTTCGTCGGGTTCGAGACCTCCGTGAACGTCGCCGAGGAGACCCGCGACCCGCGGCGCTCCTACCCCCGTGCCCTCTTCGGCGCCCTCGTCACCGCGGGCGCCGTGTACGTCCTGGTCGGCGTGGCCGCCTCCGCCGCCGTACCGACCGCGCGGCTCGTGGAGTCCAGCGGGCCGCTGCTGGAGGTCGTCAAGGAGGCGGGCACCGTGCCGACCCGGCTGTTCAGCGCGATCGCCCTGGTCGCCGTCGCCAACGGGGCGCTCCTCACCGGCATCATGTCCTCCCGGCTCGCCTACGGCATGGCCCGGGACGGACTGCTGCCCTCCGGGCTCACCCGGGTGCTGCCCGGCCGCCGCACCCCCTGGGCCGCGATCGCGGCGACCACGGTGCCCGCCGTCCTCCTGGCGCTCACCGGCAGCGTCGCCACCCTGGCCTCCACCCTCGTCCTGCTGCTTCTGGTGGTGTTCCTCATCGTCAACGTCGCCGTCCTCGTCCTGCGGCGCGAGCCGGGCGAGGCCGGCCACTTCCGGGCGCCCACCGTGCTGCCGGTCCTGGGCGCCGCCTCCTGCGTGCTGCTCGCCACCCAGGTCGAGGCGGAGGTGTGGCTGCGCGGGCTCGTGGTGCTCGCGGCCGGCGTGGTGCTCGCCGGGGTGGCCGCCGCGCGACGCGGGGGCCGGCGCCGGGACGTCCGCCGGGACACCGGCGCCCCGCGCTGAGCGCGCGGCGCCGGACCGGGACGACCCGGCACGCGGCCCGGACAGGTTCCCGAAGATCATCCGGGGTTGTCACCGGGGTACCCCTCGTGGTTAGGCTCGGGGAAGTGCTTGGGAAGCAGGCAGGCCCTTGAACAGCGGGTCCCGCGGGCGCATGCCCCGGGCCGCTGCGGGCGGTGGTTCCGTCATGCCCCGACGCGGAGCGGAGGCCGCCGCCCGGCGACACGCCGTCAGTGAGGATCTGTTGATGGACCATCAGGCCGGGACACCGTCCCCGTCACCTGTGGCGAAGACCGCCCACGACGGCCCGGACGGAGCGGGCGCGGAGCCGGGCGGGGAGACGGAGGTCGCCCGGCTGCGCAGGGAGGTCGCCGACCTGCGGGGGCGCCTGCTGGCCCACCCGGGCATCTCGCTGGCCCAGGGCATCCTCATGGAGCGTTACGCGCCGGCGACACCCGAGGACGCCTTCTCCCTGCTGCGGGACGCCTCCCAGCGGTTCAACATCAAGATGCACACGCTGGCCGACGCCGTCGCCCGCATGCCCGGCCCGGATCCGGACGCCGCCGTGTGGTTCCCCGGCCGGGCCCGCGGCGGCCCGCCCGCTCTGCGCGGGCTGCCGGTGGACCCCGCCGGACGGGACAACCAGGGCGCCGTGCTCAACGCGGTGCTGCGCCGGGTCCTCGCCGTGACCGGAGCCGGCATGGGCAACGTGCAGCTGGCCGAGCACGGCCGGCTGCGACTGGTCAAACACGTGGGGCTGGGACAGGAGTTCACCGACTTCTTCGCCTTCGTCGACGACTCCTCCACGGCCTGCGGGAAGGCCGCCGAGAGCGGACGGCAGGTCACCGTGCGCGACATCGCCACCGCGGCGCTCTTCGACGACGCCTCCCGGCGCACGATCCTGCGCGCCGGCAGCCGCGCCTGCCACAGCGTCCCGCTGGTGGACCGCTCCGGAACGGTGCTGGGCATGGTCTCCTCGCACCACGAACGCCCGCTGGCCGGCTTCACCCAGGCCCAGTTGCGCACGCTGGAGGAGATCGGTGGCACGGCCGGGCACTGGCTGGCGTGGCACCGTCGTACGGTCGTCCTGGACGCCCTCGAACACCTGCACGGCACGGCCCGCGGGAGACGTGGGGCACCGTAGGGCGGACCGGCTCGGCGGGACGGCGGCAGCGGCTCGCGCACGTCGCGCACCGGCGACGCCACCCGCCCGGCCGGTCCCTGCCGTGCGGCCTCGGCGCGCCGCCGCTCCAGGCCGGCGGCGGAGAAGCCGGCGGCGCACACGGCAGGGCGGACGGCTGCGCACCTTGCCTCCCGGGGCGTACAGCCCCAGGTGGCCGTACGTCACCGGGTGGTCGGTGTACGTGCGCTGCCGGTGGGCACGCCGGCTGTGTCTCCGCCGGCTCCCGCCCCGGCCGTGCTTCTCCGCTCATGGCGCGGCAGCGCTCGTGGTGCGTCAGCCGGGCCCCGCGCCCGGCCCGGCCGCCGCCGCGGGCGTCGCGTACAGCACGAGGTTGCGGTCGTATCCGCGTCCCGCCCCGCGATAGGTGCCGGAGCAGGTCACGAGCGCGAGCCGGTGGGGGCCCGCACGGCCGAACAGGTCGCGGGGCAGCGACCGCTGCGGGTAGGTGCGGCGGGCGGTGACCACATAACGGTAGGCGTGACCGTTCGCGCCCACCACCTCGACCGGCGCGCCCGGCCGCAGGGCGTGCAGGGCGGCGAACGCGCCCAGGCCGTCGCGCCGCGTGTCGACGTGACCGGCGACGAGCACGGTGCCCCGGGCCGCTCCGACGGGGGAGCCCAGCGCCCACCAGGCGCCGTCGCGGCCGTCCTCGGGGAGGTCCAGTGCGCCGTCGGCCCGCGCCGCGACCGGGACGAGCCGCGCGTCCAGCCCGGGAGCGCGCACCCGCTCCGGCACGGCCGGCCCGCGCCGGTCGCCCGCCGCCACCGGTGGCGGCAGCGCTCCCCGGCTCTCCGGAGCCGGGGTTCCAGCGATTCCAGTGAATCCAGTGAATCCGGTGAATCCGGTGAATCCGGTGAATCCGGTGAACAAGGCCCAGCCGGAGACCGCCGCCATCACCGCCCCGGCACCGCACGCGGCGGCGGCGCCCAGCGGGCTACGGCCATGGCTCAACGGCCCGGCGCCGGGCCCCGCCGCCCCCGTACCAGCCGGACGGCCCCCAGACCGGCGAGCAGCGCACCGCCGGCCAGGCCGAACGCGGCGGCGGACGGCGAGGAATCCCCGGAGGAACCCCCGGCGGCGAACTGCCCACCGCTGCCCGCCTTGACCATGCCCGCGTCCGCCGCGGCGTGGCAGGTGCCGCTGCGCACCATGTCCAGATGCTTGGCCACCACCGGACGTGCCGCCCGGGCAGCCGCCTTGACCTCGGCGTTCCCGCCCGCCCGCAGCTCGTGGTCGATGAGGGCGAGGGTCTTGGTGTGCGCGGCGTCCTGGGCCTTGAGCCACGCCGTGTCGTACGCGGGGCTGCCGGCCTTGGCCTGTACGGCGGCGAGCTCCCGCTTCTGCTCCGCGGTCGGCGACGCCGGCAGCGCGATGCCGAGCTTGGCGGCCAGTGCCGCGAGGTCGGAGTCCAGCTTGCCGTGGTCGCGGACGAGGGCCGCGCCGACCGTCTTCACACACGCGGTCGTCGCGTGCTTCTGTGCGTCCTGACCGGCGGCGATCTCGGCGAGGTTGCCCTGGTGGGCGGCCTTGACGAACCGGACGTCCTGGTCACCGACCGGCGCGGCCACGGCCGGCGCCGCCGATGCCGCGGCGGCCGCCAGCACCAGAGCGGCTATCGACGTGCTCCTGGTACGCATCACAACGTGCTCCCTTCCCGCCCGCCGCACGCCGCGGCCGGGCGGATCTGCCGAGAGGGCGCTGCTCCAGCACCCCGCACAGATGGATCTCGCACGACACGCCGGTCCTCACACGAAAGCATCCGTTTCACTCCGGTGGCCGACACGGAAGAACGGGCCTCGCCGCGCAGGTGCCGCGGGTACGGCGCGCCCCGGTGCCGGGAACGGTGAAGCCGCCGCCCGCGCGGCGGACGGCGGCAACCCGGCACGGCTCAGTCGCGGTCGACGTGCTCGCGCAGGATCTTGCCGTCTCCCGCGTCGACGTCGTACGTGGTCTTGTTCCAGTTGTCGGTGGTGACGATGTCGACGGACCAGATCAGCCGCCGGTCGTCGTTCTCGTCGAGTTCGATGCCGGTGACGGTCCCCTTCGTCCTGTCGGTGGCCGCCTGCACCGCTTGCTCCGGACTCTGGCGGGCCTTGCCCAGCCGGTCGGCGACCTTGCGCTTGTCGTCCGCGTCCTGGTCGGAGTCGGGCTGCGTGCGGAACACCTTGCCGGTGGCGGCGTCGATGTCGATGCGGTGCACGGTGCCGTCCGGGGCGGCGACCTCGGCGGCCCACTCCGGGGAACCCACGGAGGGGGCCGGGTTCGGGGTGCTGGGGGAGGGGGAGCCCGTCGCGGCG
Source organism: Streptomyces sp. NPDC006134 (assembly GCF_040628835.1). Classification (NCBI taxonomy): domain Bacteria; kingdom Bacillati; phylum Actinomycetota; class Actinomycetes; order Kitasatosporales; family Streptomycetaceae; genus Streptomyces; species Streptomyces sp. NPDC006134. The sequence continues at coordinate 15,579 of NZ_JBEXTV010000020.1, forward strand.
GTGGCCTCACGTGAGGTGCGCTTCAGTTCGAGGTGGGTCAGCTTGCCGCGGGGGACCTCCCCGACGGCGGTGTCCGCCGCCTTGTCCCAGCTCACCTTCGCCTTCGGCACCAGGTCCTTGCGCTCGGCCTGGTCCTCGGACAGCGAGGGGGAGGCGGCGGGGGACGTGGTCTGGGCGGGCGCGGCGACACCGGCGGCGGTGGTCTCCGCGTTTCCGCAGGCGGTCAGCAGCAGGGCGGAGCCGCCCAGGGCGCAGAGAACGGCCATCGACCGCAGCGGCCGACGCTTGCGGATGGTCATAAAACATGACGTTGTACTCATACGGCTGTCAGTAACCGCACCCCTGTGCCGACACACCGGGAGACTCCCGGAATCACTGCAACGGCCCACACGGGACGCCGGGGCCGGCCGGCCCCGGCGCGCGGGCGTGGTCACCGGGCGGTGAGCCCCCTCCGGTCGTGACCGGGCAGGCCCCTCCGGTCGTGACCGAGACGGTATCTCCTGGGGGTGTATGACATGTTCCGGCCGGGGTAGTTCCGCTATGGATGAAAAGCGGCAGGGAGGACCGGGCGTGATGCTGTCTCATGCACTCGAGCGCGGCGTGCTCGTCATCACGGTGCCCAGCGACCCGGGCATCGACGGGCGGGCGCCGCTTCTCGAGAAGATCGGCGGACTCGTCCGCGCCCACCGGCCGGCCCCCGTCGTCATCGTCCTGGACGAGCCGGCGGCGACCGGCGCGGCGGTCAGCGTGGTCCTGCGGGCCCACCGGCTGTGCAGCGGCCTCGGCATCCTGATGTCCGTGGCCACCCACAGCGCGCCCACCCGGCGCCTGCTGGAGGCGAACGCCGACACCAGCGGCACCCGTCTGGTCATCCACGCGCACGCCGACACCGCCGTCACCGCCGCCGCGTTCGCGGCGGCCGCCTGACGGCCGGGACGGCTCCCGCCGCGCCTGCCGCGGGAGCGCTCCGCCGTGCGGCCAGGCGGTGAGGGGCAGACGACCGGCCGTCCGCCCAGGGCCGTCCAGCAGGTGGCCCATCCGCTTGGCCGTGTACAGGGTCATCTGCCGCTCCACCACGGGCACTTGGGGGAACCGTCGCAGGATCTGCTCCTCCGGGGTCCGGGACTCGGCGGGTGAGCGCAGACAGACCCGCAGCAGCAGGTTGGACACGCCGGTCGTCGCCGTGCACAGCCGGGTCTGGGGCAGGGCGGACAGCGCCGCGCCGACCGCGTCGAGCCGGCCGCCGGGCACGTCGAACCGGTAGGTGACGGACACCGGCCAGCCCGCCGGCCGCTGGGCGGGGTCGCAGCGGAAGTGGTTCCCGCGGTCGCGCGTCATGCGGGCCGGCCGACGGCGTACGGAGGTCTCGCTCAGCCCGCAGGCGGCGGCCAGAGCGGCGTGGCTGAGGTGTCCGTCGGCGCCCAGCGCGCACAGCAGCCGGTGGTCGCGTTCCCCGGGCCCGGCCGCCGGACGGGGCGTGCGCGAGGCGGCGCGGTCGTCGGCGAGCAGGGAACGCTGCCGTTCGCCGAGCGCGTGGACGAGCCAGCCGCTGCCCTCCCGGTAGACCCAGGTGCCGACACTGAGCCGGACGCCCGTCACGCCGCCGAGGCGGGCCGGCTCCCGGGTGGCGAAGGTGTCGAGGTCCGGCGCCTCCCGGGCCGCGACGCGGCAGAGGAGCTGGTGCCGGCCCGTCGTCCGCTCGACGCTGAACACGTAGGGCCGGGCGCCCAGTTCCCCGGTGAGGGCTTCCAGGGCCTCGGGCCGGCAGGACATCTCCGCGCACCCGGTGGCCGCGATGTGGTGGGACGGGCAGGCGGTCATCCAGGCCAGGCCGCCCGCGGTGAGCCGTCGCCAGCGGCGCGCCGCGGTGGTGGCGTCGACATCGATCGCGGCGGCGATCCGCGCCCACGGCGCGCGAGGCCGGACCTGGAGGGCCTCGGCCAGCGCCAGATCCGTCCCGGTCGGCGTCGCCGCCCGGCGCCGCCTCGCCGGACTCGCCGTCCGGGCCGCACCCGACGACCCAACGGCCCAACGGTGCCCAACGGCCCGACGGCCCGCGCGAAGGCCGGCCGGGACCGCACCGCGGCCGAGGAATCCCTGACGGCCCGGGGCGTCTTCCCCGGGCCGCCGCGGAGTACGCCGCGGTGACCGACGGCCCCGCCGCCCCGGTGGCCCGCCTGCCCGGCGACCGGCCACGCCCGCCCCCACGCCGGCCGGACCAGCCGTCGGCCGCCGGCCGGCGACGGGACACGGGGGCGGCCGGGCCACGTCCCGTCCCTCGGGTCAGTCCGCCCCCGTGGTCCCGGGGCGCGCGGTGGCGTCCGGGCCGTCGACGACGCGGAACACCGCCGGCCCGAGCCCGATCACACCGTCGTTCAGGGGCGTGCACCGCACACCGCCCCTGCCGCGCAGCGCGCGCTGGGCGCCCGGGCCGATGGTGACGTCCATCCAGGCACAGGGCCGCGCGGGCCGGTTGACGGCGAACAGGACCGGACCGCCGCCGGTGTCGAGGGAGACCGTCGACCCGAGGAAGGCGTCGATGTCCACACCCCGCAGAAGGATGTTCCGGCGGGTGTGCCGCAGATCGGCGGACGGAAGGATGCCGCGGGGCAGGTTCTCCACGGCCATGAGGGTCACCGCCGCGTCGCGGTGCGCGGGCCTGGCGTAGTAGCGGTCGCCGACCAGTCCGAGCCGGCCGCGCACCTCCACCTGCGGCACGCACTCGTCGGGCGGACCGGACGGCAGCCCGTCGGCGGGCCGCCCGGCCAGCCGGTGCGACGGCGACACCAGCAGTTGCAGCACCTCCACGTCGGCCATGCCTTCACCCTATGCGCTCGGCCACGGGCGGTCCCACCGGACCGGGCCCCGCGAAACAGGCTGAACAGGTATGGCTGGACAGACATGGCTGAGCAGGTATGACAGACACAACAGACGCCGGTCGGCGGTGGTGCGGCTGGTCCTGCCGCCCGGGGGGAAGATGGGAGCGCGAGCGCACGCACGATCGATGTGGAGGAGTGAGCCCATGCAGCACGAGCGAGCGGGCAAGCCGGCCGAACCGGAGGACCTGGTGGACGTGGCCCGGCTGGTGACGGCGTACTACACGCTGCACCCCGACCCGGCCGATCCGGGGCAGCGGGTGACGTTCGGGACATCGGGGCACCGGGGATCGTCGCTCGCGGCGGCGTTCAACGAGGACCACATCGCCGCCACCAGCCAGGCCATCTGCGAGTACCGCGCCGCCCAGGGCACCGACGGCCCGCTGTTCCTCGGCGCGGACACCCACGCCCTGTCCGAGCCCGCCAGAGCCACCGCGCTGGAGGTGTTCGCCGCCAACGACGTGACCGTGCTGATCGACGCGGCGGACGGCTACACCCCCACCCCCGCGGTCTCGCACGCCATCCTGGCCCACAACCGCGGCCGCACCTCGGGCCTGGCCGACGGCGTGGTCGTCACCCCCTCGCACAACCCGCCCGCCGACGGCGGCTTCAAGTACAACCCGCCCAGCGGCGGCCCGGCGGGCAGCGAGGCGACCTCCTGGATCCAGAACCGGGCCAACGAGATCATCGCGGGCGGCCTGAAGGACGTACGGCGCATCCCCTACACCCAGGCGCTCGCCGCGCCCGGCACCGGCCGCTACGACTTCCTCGGCACCTACGTCTCCGACCTGCCCAGTGTGCTCGACCTCGACGCGATCCGGGCGGCGGGCGTGCGCATCGGCGCCGACCCGCTGGGCGGTGCCTCCGTCGCGTACTGGGGCCGCATCGCCGAGCAGCACCGCCTGGACCTGACCGTGGTCAACCCGCTCACCGACCCGGCCTGGCGGTTCATGACGCTGGACTGGGACGGGAAGATCCGCATGGACTGCTCGTCGCCGCACGCGATGGCCTCCCTCATCGAACAGCGGGACCGGTTCCGGATCGCGACGGGCAACGACGCCGACGCCGACCGGCACGGCATCGTCACCCCCGACGCCGGCCTGATGAACCCCAACCACTACCTCGCCGCCGCGATCTCCTACCTGTACGCCCACCGCACCGAGTGGCCCGCCGGCACGGGCGTCGGCAAGACGCTGGTGTCCTCCGGGATGATCGACCGCGTCGCCGCCGACCTGGGCCGCCGGCTGGTCGAGGTGCCCGTCGGGTTCAAGTGGTTCGTGGACGGGCTGGCCGACGGGTCGATCGGCTTCGGCGGCGAGGAGTCCGCCGGGGCGTCCTTCCTGCGCCGGGACGGCTCGGTGTGGACCACCGACAAGGACGGCATCATCCTCGCCCTGCTCGCCTCCGAGATCACCGCCGTCACCGGCAGGACGCCGTCCGAGCACTACGCCGCGCTCACCGAGCGTTTCGGCGCACCGGCGTACGCCCGCATCGACGCGCCGGCGACCCGCGAGGAGAAGGCCCGCCTGGCCAAGCTCTCCCCGGCCCAGGTCACCGCCGGCACCCTCGCCGGGGAGCCGGTCACCGCCGTGCTCACCGAGGCGCCCGGCAACGGCGCCCCCATCGGCGGCATCAAGGTCACCACCGAGAACGCCTGGTTCGCGGCCCGCCCCTCGGGCACCGAGGACGTCTACAAGGTCTACGCGGAGTCCTTCCGCGGCCCCGATCACCTGCGCCGGGTGCAGGAGGAGGCCCAGCAGGTGGTCCTGGGCGCCCTGGGCGGCTGAGGCCCCTCGCCGGTGCGCCCCGCCGGCCGGGCGACGGCCGGCGGGGCGCACCCGGCGGACGGCGCCCGGTGCCGCGCCGGCCGTCCGCGCGGTCAGCGGACGGCCGACGCGCGCGCGGCCTGCCTGCGGCGGCGCTGCTCGGTGACGTCCGCCACGGGGGCGGAGAGCATCAGGGCCCGGGTGTACGCGTGCCGCGGCGCGGTGGTGACCGTACGGGCGTCGCCCGTCTCGACGATCTCCCCGCGGTGGATCACCGCCACCCGGTGGCTCATGAACCGCACCACCGACAGGTCGTGCGTGACGAAGAGGTAGGCCACCCCCGTCTCCTCCTGGATCTCCAGGAGCAGGTCGAGAACGGTCCGCCGGGTGGTGAGGTCGAGCGCGGACACCGGCTCGTCGCAGATGACGAGCCGGGGGCGCAGGGCCAGGGCGCGGGCGATGGCGACGCGCTGGCGCTGGCCTCCGGAGAACTCGCGGGGCAGACGGGCCGCGGCGTCGGCGGGCAGGTGGACGCGGTCGAGCAGACCGCCGACCCGGGCGCGGGCCTCCCGGGCGCCCACCCCGTGGCCGAGCAGGGGCTCGGCGAGGGTGTCGCCGATGGTGAGGGAGGGGTTCAGGGAGGTGTAGGGGTCCTGGAAGACCACCTGCAGGTCGCGGCTCAGCTCCCGGCGGCGGGCGCGGCCGGCCCGCTCGATGCGCTCCCCGGCGAAGGCGATGGTGCCCGACACGACGGGGACGAGGCCGAGGACCGCGCGGCCTAGGGTCGTCTTGCCCGAGCCGGACTCGCCGACCAGGCCGAGGGTCTCGCCCGGCCGGATGTCGAGCGAGATCCCCTTGAGCACCTCGGTGCGCGGGGCGCGCCGGCCCTTGCCGGGGAAGGAGACCCGCAGGTCCCGCACCCGCAGCAGGGCCTCCGCGTCCGCGGTGGCGGTGGCGGTGGCGGTGGGGTCGGTGGCGGTCATGCGGTGGCGCTCCTCGCCTCTCGGGGCTGCCAGGGGGCACGGGCCGGGGCCTCGTCGAGGACGGCGTCGAGCAGGGCCTGGGTGTAGGGGTCCTCGGGGGCGCGCAGGACCTGTTCGGTGGTGCCGGTCTCCACGATCCGGCCGGCGTTCATCACGGCGACGCGGTCGCAGAGGTCCGCGACGACGCCGAGGTCGTGGGTGACCAGGAGCACGCCCAGCCCGCGGTCTTTCTGCAGGCGGCGCAGCAGGTCGAGGACCTCCGCCTGGACCCGTACGTCGAGCGCGGTGGTGGGCTCGTCGGCGATGAGGAGTTCGGGGTCGCAGGACATCGCGCCGGCGATGAGGACGCGCTGGGCCATGCCGCCCGAGATCTCGTGGGGGTACAGGCGCAGCACGCGCTCGGGGTGGGGGATCTCCACCAGGCGCAGCAGGTCGACGGCGCGGCGGGCCGCCTCCCGGCGGGAGAGGCCGAGGACGTGGCGCAGGGGTTCGGTGAGCTGGCTGCCGATGGTGAAGGCGGGGTCGAGGTTGCTCATGGGTTCCTGCGGGACGTAGGCCACGGTGCCGCCGCGCAGGGCGCGATGGGCGCGTTCGGGCAGGCCGACGACCTCCTGCCCCTTGACGGTGATGCTGCCGCCGGCGACCCGGCCGCCCTCGGGCAGGATGCCGAGCACGGCGAAGGCGGTCTGCGTCTTGCCGGAGCCGGACTCGCCGACCAGGCCCACGATCTCCCCGGCGCGCACGTCGAGGTCGACGCCGTGCACGACCTCCTTGCCGGTGCCGTCCGGCCGGGCGTAGGCGACGGTCAGGCCGCGCACCGAGAGCAGCCCGGCGCGGCCGGCGGAGAGGTCCGGGGCGGGAGCGGCGGGGGCCGTTCCGGTGGCGCGGCGCCGGGGCGCGGCCGGCTGCCCGGCGCGGTCCTCCAGCCCGTCGCGCAGGGCCCCGGCGAGCAGGACGAGGGCCGCGTTGGTCAGCCCGAGGGCGAGGCCCGGCCACAGCATCAGCAGCGGCGCGCGCTGGATGTTCTGGAACGCCTCGTTGAGCATCGCCCCCCAGGTCGGGGCCGACCCGTTGCCGACGCCGAGGAACTCCAGGCCGGCCTGGAGCCCGATGGCGACGCCGGCGACGAGCGCCACCTGGATGATGACGGGGCCGCGCACCACGATCAGGATGTGCCGGGCGACGATGCGCAGGTCGGACAGCCCGGACACCTTCGCGGCGTCCACGTAGAGCTCCTTGCGGACGCCGGCGACGATGCCGCGGACCAGGCGGAAGAAGCTCGGGGCCGCGAGCACGCCCAGCACGGTCATCAGGGCCCACACGTCGGGGCCGAGGATGGCCCGGGAGGCCAGCAGGACCACCATGGCGGGCAGGGCCATGACGAGGTTGACGACCCAGCCGGCGGCGGAGTCGAACCAGCCGCCGCGGTAGCCCGCGTACAGGCCGCAGGGCACGCCGAGGACGAGGGCGATCCCGAGGGCGATCAGCGCCCCGCCGAGGGTGTTGCGGCCGCCGTGAAGGAGGCGGGAAAGGATGTCCCGGCCCGCGGAGTCCGTGCCCAGCGGGTGGGCGCCGCCGGGTCCGGCGAAGGCGTCGGCGAGCGAGGAGGCGGCGGGGTCCTGCGGCGAGAGCAGGGGCGCCAGGGCGACGGCGGCGACGAGGAGGAGCAGGACGGCGGCGGAGAACGCGCCGAGGGGGTTGCGCAGCAGGCGCCGCACGGCGCCGCCCCGGCGCACGGGCACGGGCGCGGCGCCGGCGCCCCGGGGCGGCACACCGGAGAGCCCAGCGGGGGGAGCGTCGGCCGGGAGGTTCTCGCTCATGCGACCCTCGCCTTCGGGTTGAGCCAGCCGATCGCGATGTCGACCAGGAGGTTGATCAGGACGACGCCGACCACGGTGAGCATGACGAGCGCCATGATCACGGGGATGTCGCCGCGGGTGGTGTAGGTGACGGTCATGCTGCCGATGCCGGGCAGGCCGAAGATCTGCTCCACGATCACGGCACCGCCGAGCAGGCCCACGAACTGCATGCCGAGGACCGACAGGGCGGGCGCGGAGGCGTTGCGCAGGACGTGCCGGAACACGATCCGGGAGGCGGGCAGGCCGCGGGCGCGCAGGGTGCGGACGTAGTCCTGGCGCAGGACGTCGATCACCGCGCCGCGGACCTGCTGGGAGACGCCGGCCACGGAGGCCACCGACAGCGACAGCACCGGCAGCGTGATGGTGGACAGCCAGCCGCCCGGCGACTCGGTGAACGGGGTGTACCCGATGGCCGGGAACCAGTTCAGGCGGACCGCGAAGACCAGCACCAGGACCAGGGTGACCAGGAAGCCGGGCAGCGCGTAGCCCACGACGCCCAGGACCTGCACGAAGCGGTCGACGGCGCCGCGCCGGACACCCGCCCAGACGCCGAGCAGGAACGACACGACGGTGGTGACGAGGGTGACGCCCACCATCAGGCTCGCGGTGACCGGCAGCCGGGCCGCGACGGACTGGCCGACGTCCTCGCTGGTGAACCAGGAAGTGCCCAGGTCGCCGCGGACGGCGTGGGCCAGCCAGTCGGTGTACTGGGTGAGGACCGGCCGGTCCAGGCCGAGCGCGGCGTTCTTGGCGTCGACGGCCGCCTGGTCGGCGCTCTGGCCGAGGAGTTGCCGGCCGACGTCCATGTCGGGCACCGACAGCAGCAGGTAGGACAGGAACGAGATGACGACCAGGAGCAGGGCCCCCGCCGCGATCCTGCGGGCGATGAAGGTCAGCATGACACTCGGTATCCGGGTATCCGTGGCCGGTCGCCGGGGGGTGGTCGCGGAGACCTCCGCGACCACCCCCCGGCACGGGCTCACTTGGCGGGGGCGTAGTTGTAGATCGAGGGGACGGCCATCCCGGACTGCGGGGTGATCTTCACCGTGCCGTCCGAGACGTGCAGATAGGTCATCCGGTAGAAGGGGACGAACCAGCCCTCCTTCACGAGGTGTTCGTTCAGCGCCCGCGCGGCCTGCCTCGCCTGCTCCTCCGTGCCGGTCTGCACCCGGGGGACCAGCTTCCGCACGGTGGGGTCGGTGGTGCCGAACATGTTGAAGGCCCCCGGAGTGACCAGTTCGTTGACGACGACCCAGTCGGACGAGGACTGGCCGATGTTCATGACCATGCCGGAGTAGGCGCGGTCGGTGAACACCTTCCGGACCGCCGAGGCGCCGTCGAGGTCCTCCCAGACCAGCTTCACGCCGATGGCCTTGAAGTCGGTGACGAGCGAGGTGGCGAGGGCGTCGTTGACGATGGCCGCGATGCGGGGCAGCTTCAGCGTGAAGCCCTGGGCGTAACCGGCCTCCTTCAGCAGTGCCTTCGCCTTGGCCGGGTCGTGGGAGTAGTACGTGTCCAGCCTCTCGTCGTACCCCTGGGTGCCGGGGCCGAAGACCTGGCCGGTGGTCTCACCGCGGCCCTGGCGGATGGTCTTGAGCATGGTCTCGCGGTCGACGGCGTAATTCAGCGCCCGGCGGACGCGGGCGTCCTTCAGCGCGGGCGTCAGCTTCCCGCCGCGGTCGAAGAGCAGCAGCCCCTGGAAGTCGAACTCCTGCTCCGCCGTCTTCAGCCGGGTGTCGGACTCGATGCTGACCTGCTGGTCGGCGCTCTGCAGGAGGGCCGCGTTCACCTGGCCGGTGCGCAGGCCGTTGACGATCGCCGTCTCGTTGTCGAAGAAGCTGATCGTGACGTTGTCGTAGGGGAGCCGCTCGCCCCAGTAGTCGGGGTTGCGCTCGTAGACCCACTTGGTGCCGATCGTCGTCCTGGCCTTGACGAGGCGGTAGGGGCCGGTGCCGTCGGGGGTGGTCTTGAGGCCGTCGGCCTCCTCGAACTTCGCCGGGTTGGCCATGAGGCCGGCGGCGTCGCTCAGGTAGAACAGCATGGCGGGGTTGGCCTGCTTGAGCTTCAGCGTCACGTGCGTGGGGTCGGTGACCTGCACCGACTCCAGGTCGTTCAGCCACTTGGCGTCGGCGCCGCCGCCCTTCTTGAAGCGCTCCATGTTGGCCTTGACCGCCGCCGCGTCGAAGGCGGTGCCGTCCGCGAACTTCACGTCCTTGCGCAGGGTGAGGCCGAGCTCGGTGCGGTCGTCGTTGTACGTCCACCCGGTGGCGAGCATCGGGCTGAAGCTGCCGTCCGGTTCCCGCTTGACGAGGGTGTCGTACGTGGCCTGGAAGAACGGCAGGGCGCTGCCCACCGCCTGCGCGGGGTCCAGGCTCTGGGGGAAGGTCATGGTCGCGATGGTCAGGGTCGACGAGCCGGCGCTCCGGGTGCCGGAGCCGGTGCATCCCGTGAGGGCGAGGGTTGCGGCCACGCACGCGGCGACGGCCCCGTTTCGGGTGGTTCTGTTCATGGGGTTCACTCCGTCTGGAGAGCCGGGGAGGGGCGTCCCGGGTGAGATGGGCGGTGAGCTTACCTGCGGAATCAACCACTTGGTAGGTTTTCCGCGGGTTCGATTGACCGGCTGGTAGGTTCTGGCGGGTGCCGGCCGCGAGGGCCGGTCCGACGGGAGCGAGGAGGCCGCCGACGTGAGCCGACGAGCCGGGAGTTCTCCGAACAGCTCGCCGGGGTCCGGGAGTTCCCCGAACGGCCCGCCGGGAACCGGGGGCGCCCCGGGCCGCCCGTCGAAGGGCGAGCGCACCCGCGCCCGCATCCTCGACTCCGCGGCCGAGCTGTTCTCCCGTTCCGGCTTCAACGCCGTGTCACTGCGCGACATCGCCGCGCACGCGGGACTGACCCACGCCGGGCTGCTGCACCACTTCCCGGGCAAGGAGTCCCTGCTGGTGGAGGTGCTGGGCCGCCGCGACCGGACCGACGCGGAGTCGGTCTTCCCCGGCATCGTCCGTCCGGGCACTCCCGAGCCCGGCCCGGACGAGCGGCTGCGCCGGCTGATCGCCCTGGTGGCGCGCAACAGCGCGACCCCCGGACTCGTCGCGCTCTACACGAAGCTGTCCGCCGAGGCCACCGACCCCGGGCACCCCGCGCACCACTACTTCAAGGAGCGCTACCGCATCCTCCGGGAGGAGGTGACGGTGCTCGTCGCGGCTCTGCAGGCCGAGGCCGGCCCGCCGGTCGCGGGCGATCCGGCGGTCACGGCCCGGCAGTTGCTGGCGCTGATGGACGGCCTGCAGACGCAGTGGCTGCTGGAGCCGGACGCCGTGCCGATGGAGGAGCTGGTGCGCGACTTCCTGCACCGGGCCGGACTCGTTCCCGAAGGCGGTGCGGGAAAGGGCGGCGTCAGCGGCTGAGGGAGGCGAGCACGGCATCGGCGGTACTCCGGTGACCGGCGGCGTTGGGGTGGAACCCGGCCCCTTCCGCGGTGTCCTCGGGCTCGATCCAGCGCACGCCCGCGGGCTTGCACACGTCGTGTCCGACCGACGGCGCGTAGGCGTCGACGTAGACGGCGCCGCGGGCGGCGGCCTGTTGCGCGAGCATCGCGTTGAGCTGCTTCTCCTTGTCCCGGATCCAGGGGAAGTCGCCCGTGGCGAGCGCGACCGTCTCCCGGCAGGCGGTGCCGTCGTCGGGGAAGAGCGCCGGGTAGCCCACCAGGAGCACCCGCGCCTGCGGCGACCGGGCGCGGATCTCCTTCAGCACCGCTTCGATCCTCGGCGCCGTGGCGGTGATGCGGGAGCCGATCTCGTCGGTCCCGAACAGGGTGTAGCTCTGCTTGCAGGGCGCGCCCTGCGGCGCCAGGTACCCCAGGAGCACACAGCGCGTGATCACGCCGACCAGGTCCAGGTCGTTGCCGCCGATGCCCAGGGTGACCAGGGTCGTGTCGGGGCGCAGCGCGTCGAGCTGGGGCGGGATCGAATCCTGAGGGTTCGTCATGTGGCCGGTGTCGGCGCCCGCGCAGGTCACGTCGGTGAACGACGTCGCGCCGGCCGCGCGGGCCACCAGGGACGGGTAGTTGTCCGAGGAGCGTCCGCAGACGGAGTCGGTCTGCTCGGGGATGCCGGGACCGGAGCTGAAGGAGTCGCCGAGCGCGACGTAGCGCACCTCGCCGGCGGCGTGCGCGGCGGGACGCGGCGACGCGGGCCTCGCCGCCGCGGTCGCGGCGGTGCCGGCCAGGACGGCGAGGGCGGCCACGGCCGCGAGAGCGGCGCGCGCCGTCCGGCGGCGCGCGCCGAGGCGGTCCGGACCGGCCGCGCGGAGCACGCGTCTTTCCGGGGGCGGGGCGGACGGCTGACTGGCAGGAGGCATGACCGTTCCTCGTTTTCGTCGGCGGGCGGAAGGCGGCGTGGCGGCGGGGGCAGGGCACTGTCCCGGTGCGGTGCGGTGCGGTGCGGTGCGGCGCGGCGCTGTGGGGTGCGGCGCGGCGCGGAGCGGTGTGAGCGCGAAAACCGTAAGTTGATCGGTTTCTGGTCGTCAATAGGTCGCGCGCAGGCGAAACGGCCGCCGTTATCGCATGGTTACCGACAGGTAATGCCTCCCGGCGTCCCCCTTGACAGTGAAAACCGATCAACGTACGGTTTTTGGATCACTCGGCCGTCGGCGCGGCTCGCCCGCCTCGCCCGAACACGATCGACATACCGTCAGTCAACGGCCCACCGCACATGGTTCGGAGCGTCGGGCCGGTCCCACCCGCCCCACACGACCCGACAGGTGCGCCGTATGACCCAGCAGCCCCCGCCCTCCCCGGCCGGCGATCCGGCACCCTCCTCCCTCTCCCTGGCCGAGAAGGCGTCGCTGACCAGCGGCGCCGGCGACTTCGTCACCACGGCCGTCGACTCCGCCCGCATCCCCGCGGTCACCCTGTCCGACGGACCGCACGGGCTGCGGCTGCCGAAGGAGAGCGGCGACGGCGGCCAGGCCGACCTGCACAGCGCCGCGCCCGCCACCTGCTTCCCGCCCGCCGTCGCGCTCGGCAGCAGCTGGGACCCGGAGCTCGCCCGGCGGGTCGCCGGCGCGATCGCTGCGGAGGCGGCCGCCCACGGCGTACGCGTCGTGCTCGGCCCCGGCATCAACATCAAGCGGTCACCGCTGTGCGGGCGCAACTTCGAGTACTTCTCGGAAGACCCGCTCCTGACGGCCGAGATGGGCGGGGCCATGGTCCGCGGCCTGCAGGAGGCGGGGATCGGGGCGGCGCTGAAGCACTACGCGGCCAACAACCAGGAGACCGACCGCATGCGCGTCAGCGCCGACGTCGACGAGCGCCCCCTGCGCGAGATCTACCTGCGGGCCTTCGAACGCATCGTCCGCCGCGACCGCCCCTGGTCCGTCATGGCCTCCTACAACGCCGTCAACGGCGTCCCCGTCTCGGAGAACACCCGGCTGCTCACGGACATCCTGCGCACCGAGTGGGGCTTCGAGGGCATCGTCATGTCCGACTGGGGCGCCGTGCGCGACCGGGTCGCCGCCCTGCGCGCCGGGCTCGACCTCCAGATGCCGGGCACCGGCGGACGCACCGACCGCGAGATCGTGGCCGCGGTGACCGCGGGCGACCTCGACGCGTCGGTGCTCGACACCGCGGTGCAGCGGCTGATCCGCTTCGCCCGGTGCGCGGCGGACGGCCCGCGCACGGCGGGCCCGGTGCCCGCCGAGGACCACCACCGCCTCGCCGGACAGGCCGCGGACCGGTGCGTCGTGCTCCTCAAGAACGACGGGGGGCTGCTGCCCCTCGACCCCGCCTCCGGGACGGTGGCGGTCATCGGCGAACTGGCCCGTACCCCCCGCTACCAGGGAGCCGGCAGTTCCCAGGTGACCCCGACCCGCCTCGACACACCGCTGGAGAGCCTGCGCGAGCTGTCCGGCGGCGCCCGTGTGGACTTCGCCGCGGGCTACGCGCTCCCGGGCACCGAACCGGCGGACACGAACACGGACACGGACGCCGGTACGGAAGCGGCCCTCGCCGACGAGGCCGTACGGCTCGCCTCCGCGAGCGACACGGTGGTGCTGTTCCTCGGACTGCCCGCACAGGACGAGTCGGAGGGCTTCGACCGCGACCACATCGACCTGCCGGCCGTCCAGTTGCGCCTGCTGGAGCGGATCCGGTCCGTCAACCCGCGGGTGTGCGTGGTGCTCTCCCACGGCGGCGTGGTGCGCACCGCCCCCTGGCACGAGACGGTGCCCGCCCTGCTGGAGGGCTGGCTGCTGGGCCAGGCCGGCGGCGGCGCGCTCGCCCGCGTGCTCTTCGGGGCGGTCAACCCCTCCGGCAAACTGGCCGAGACCATCCCCCTGCGCCTGGAGGACGCCCCCAGCTTCCTCTCCTTCCCCGGCGAGGAGGGCCGGGTCCGGTACGGCGAAGGCGTCTTCGTCGGATACCGCGGCTACGACGCCCGCCGCTGCGAGGTCGCCTTCCCCTTCGGCCACGGACTGTCGTACACCACGTTCGCCTACTCCGGGATGCGTGTGATGTGGAGCGAGGACGGCGCGGTGCTCACCGTGGCGCTGACCGTCACCAACACCGGGGACCGCGAGGGGCGGGAGGTCGTCCAGGTCTACAGCGCCGGCCCGGCCGGCTCCGCGGTCGCCCGGCCGCCGAGAGAGCTGCGCGGCTTCGCCTCCGTGACCCTCGCCCCCGGCGAGAGCCGCGAGGTGGTGGTGGAGCTGGCACGCGGCGACCTCGCGTACTACAGCGCGCGCGAGGGCGGCTGGCGGGTCGAGGGCGGCACCTACCGCATCGAGGCGGGCTCCTCCTCGCGCGACATCCGGGCGTCGGCCGAGGTGACCGTCACCGGCGACCCCTCGCGCCTGCGCCTGAGCGGACGCAACACGCTCGCGGAGTGGTGGGGGCACCCCGTGGGCGGGCCGCTGCTGAGGGAGAGGTTCGCCCGGGCCAGGCCCCAGGGGGCGGGGCCGAGCGCCCTGGACGATCCGGTGATGCGGAAGTTCCTCGCGGGGATGCCGCTCGATGTGATCTCCGAGTTCCCGCAGAGCCCCGTACCGCCCGAGGAGGTGGCCGAACTGGCCGCTCTCGTCGCCGCCGCCGGCGACGACGCGCCGGGGGAGGCGGGATGACGGCCGCGGTGGTGGAGGGGAGCGTGCGGCCCGGCTGGGAGGCCGTCCGGGACGCCTTCGCCCGGGCACAGGAACACGATCCGGGCGCCGCCCAGCTGGCCGTCCACCGGCACGGCCGGCTCGTCGTGGACCTGTGGTCCGCGGGGACGGCGGTGCGGAACGGGCGGCCGTTCGGGCCGGACTCGGTCGGCGTGCTGATGTCCGTCTCGAAGGCGGCGGTCGCCGTCTGCGCCCATCTGCTGGCCGAACGCGGGGCGCTGGAGCCGGATGCGCCGGTCGCGCGGTACTGGCCCGAGTTCGCGGCGCGCGGCAAGGCGGACACGACGGTGGCCGACCTGCTCGCCCACCGCGCCGGGCTGCCGGCCTTCGCCGACGAGGCCGCGGGCGTCGCCCCGCCCGCCCTGTTCGACCGGGACGCGCGCGTGCGCGCCCTCGCGGCGATGCGCCCCCTGTGGCGTCCGGGATCGGCCTTCCTCTACCACGCCCTCACCTACGGCCACCTCGTCGGCGAGGTCGTCCGCCGGGTCTCGGGAACGAGCATCGGCGCGTTCTTCTCCCGGGAGGTGGCCGGACCGCTGGGGCTGGACCTGTGGATCGGGCTGCCGCGGCGGGAGGAGTACCGCTTCGTCCCGCAGCTCGCCGTCCGGCCCGCGCCCACGGCCGAGCAGACCGCGGCGGCGATCGCCGGCCTCGGCCTCGCCCCGGACGACCGGCTGTCCACCGCCCTGCGGGCGTCGGCGGCCGAACTGGCCGCGGTGACCGAGGCGTTCGGCACCCGCCGGGGCAGGGCGGGCGAGTTCCCCGCCGCGGGCGGCATCGGCAACGCCCGTTCCGTGTCCCGGCTGTACGCGGCGCTCGTCGGCCGGGTGGACGGCGTGCGGCTGCTGTCCCCGTCCACCGTCGGCCGGGCCCGCGCCCCGCACACCGACCACCTGCCGCTCCCCGCGCCCCTGGACCGGTTCGACGGCCCCGGCCGGTCCCGCTTCGGGCTCGGCTTCGAACTGCCCCGCGCGGGCCTGCCCCTGCTGGGCGAGGGCTCCTTCGGCCACGCCGGGGCGGGCGGCCGCCTCGGCATGGCCCACCCCGGGAGCGGAGTCGCGGTCGGCTACGTCTGCACGGCGATGTCCTGGGAGCCCTCCGCGGGACCCGACCCGCGCTGGGCGGAGTGGACGGCGGCCGTCCGGGAGGCGGCGGGCCTCCCCGGCCGGGTCTGACGCCGCTTCGCCGCGGGGAACGGGCGGCACGCGCGGGAGGGGACGGGCGCCGCACACGAAGGGGCGGGAACCGGCGTGTACCGGTTCCCGCCCCGTCCTCGTCCTCCCGCCCCGGTCAGGCCTCCCGCCCCGGTTCCAGGAGCCGCATGATGTCGTCGATCGGCTGCTCCATGTCCACCGACCGGTCGATGAGCCACTGCAGCTGGATGCCGTCGGCCACCGCCAGCAGCAGGACCGCCAGCCGGTCGGCGGGGATCACGGTGGTGATCCGTCCCTCGTCCATCCGCTTGCGGACGAACGCGGCGACCCGCTCCCGCAGGACCGGGTACCGCTGGGCGAAGTGCTCGTGCGCCGGATGGCCGGGGTCGCTCGCGGCGGCCGCCATCGACACGAACAGCTCCACCAGGCCGGGGGTCTTGGCGCCTTCCCGGATGATCTCCCGGTAGCTCTCGGGGCTGGTGCGCCCGTCCTGCCGCTCCCGGGCGGTCTCGTCGCGCATCCGCAGCACCTGGGTGAGCAGGTCCTCCTTGGAGCCGAAGTAGTGCATCAGGCCGGGCAGGCTCAGATTGCACCGGGCGGCCACCTTGCGCAGCGAGGTGCCCCGGTAGCCCTCGGCCGCGAAGATCTCCAGCGCCGCGTGCAGGATCTCGGTGCGCTTCGCCTCGCCCTTTTCGTACGGGCCCCGTTTCGCCATGCCGGTCAGCCTAACCCGCGCAGGGGAGGGCGCCGGGCGCGGCGGCCGGGTGCTCGGGGATGCGTCCGGCGCGGGCCAGCGCGCCCAGCCAGCGGGCCGACTCCTTGGGCTCGCGGGCGAACGTGTGCGGGTCGACCGAGATGAGCCCGAACCTCGGCCGGTAGGAGCCCCACTCGTAGTTGTCGAGGGCGCTCCAGTGCAGATAGCCGCGTACGTCGACGCCGTCGCGCAGGGCCGAGGCCAGGCTCGCCAGCGCTCCCGTCGTGTACGTGATGCGCAGGCCGTCGTCGTCGGTGGCGATGCCGTTCTCGGTGACGAGGACGGGGACGTGCGGGCCGACCACGCCGGCCGTGTGCCGTATCGCCTCGCCCAGGGCCTCGGGGTAGACCTCCCAGCCGGTCAGCGTGGTGGCGGCGCCCTCCGGTACCGGAAGCGGGCCGTCGGGGCCGATCCGGTGCCGCGTGTACGCCTGTACGCCGATCCAGTCGTCCTCGCGGGCCGCCTCCAGGAAGACGTCCTCGCGCGGCCGGGCGTAGGCGGCGGCGACCTCCTCGGCCCCCGGCTCGGCCTGATAGACCTGGTTGGCCACGGTCCAGCCCACCCGCAGCCCGGGACCGGCCTCCTTCAGAGCGGCGGACGCGGCCCGGTGGGCACGGATCAGCGCCCGGGTGACCTCGGCGTCCGGCTCGACCGCACCGGGGCCGAGGGCCGCGGCGCCTTCCCCGTGTCCGCCGGCCGGGGAGCCGTCCCCGCCGCCGGTGTCCCGGACGGCACGGCGTACCAGGGTGTGCATCAACGCGATCATGTTGGGCTCGTTGATGGTGGCCACGTAGCGGACCCCTTCGCGCAGGATCTCGGCGGCCGTGCGCGCGTAAGCCGCGAAGAGCTCGTCCGACTCCGGTGACGTCCAGCCCCCGAGTTCGCTGAACCACCGCGGCGAGGTGAAGTGATGCAGCGTCACCACCGGGGTCAGGCCCCGCTCCAGCGCGCCGCGCACCATGGCACGGTAGTGCGCGACGGCCGCCCGGGACACCTGGCCGCGCTCGGGTTCGATGCGGGCCCACTCGATGCCGAACCGGTAGGCGTTGAAGCCGAGTCCGCTCAACAGGTCCATGTCCTCGGGCCAGCGGTGGAAGCTGTCGGCCGCGTCCCCGCTGCGCTCGGCGACGAAGCTGCCCGGCCGGTTCTCCAGGGCCCACCAGTCGCTGGAGACGTTGTTCCCCTCGACCTGGTGGGCGGACGTGGACGCCCCCATCAGGAAGCCGTCCGGCAGCACGAGGCCGGGCTCGGTCGAAGGCGTCATAGGGGGTTGCTCCTTCCGTGGGAGCGCAGGGGGCGGCGGACGACGGCCCGCTCCGGCTCCATGAAAAGCGTTCATTGATCGGTTTTCGTGTTAGCGTACAGGCGGCCCCGGTCCGGCAGGAAGAGGTGGCGGCGGGTCGCCGCCGCGGACGCGGCAGGCCCGCCCGCGGGGCCCGGCGCCGACCTCACGAGGGCGCCGGGCCACTGCGGCGAAGGCCGGCCGCCCCGCCGGGCCGTGGCGCCGCCCCCCGGTTTCCGCCCGGTACGCGCGGGCGGGGAACCGGTCCGTATCGGCCCGCTGGAGGAGACCATGAACGCCGTCATTCCCCGGCCCGCTCGGCAGACGACGGCCGCGGCCGACGGGGGACCGCCCGTCGCCGGCCCCTGGCGGATCCACGTCGCCGACAGCCGGCTCGCGCCGGTCGCCCGCACGGTGCGGGCGCTGCTGGAACCGCACCTGGGCGACCGCCTGCTGCCGCCGGACCCGGACGACGACCGGCGGTTCCCCGCCGCACCCGCCCTCGTCCTGGCCTTCGGCGCGCCGCCGGCGCCGCGGCGCGTCCCCGTCGGCGTCTGCCCGCGCGGCCTGGCCGAACCGGCGGACGAGTCGTACCGCCTCACGGTCACCGCGGACGGCATCACCTGCCGCGCCGCCACGCCCGAGGGGGTGTTCCGCGCCGCCACCACGGCGGCCCAGCTGCTGATCGCGTCCACCGCCCCCGTCCCCCGCCAGGAGCTGACGGACGCCCCGCACTACGCGTGGCGCGGTCTGATGGTCGACCCGGCGCGCGCCTACCTCACCCCGGACGAACTGCGCCGCGTCATCGACCTCGCGGCCCTTTACAAGCTGAACGTGCTGCACCTGCACCTGACGGACAACGAGGGCTGGCGCCTGCGCCTGCCCGCCGTCCCCGGACCGGCCGCCGCCGGGGACGACGGCGCGCCACGCGACTTCTACACCGCCGAGGACTACCGGGACCTCCAGGAGTACGCGGCCGAACGCTTCGTGACCGTCGTCCCCGAGATCGACCTGCCGGGCCACTGCGCCGCCCTGCGCGAGGCCCTGCCGCACCTGCCGCCCGCACCCGCGCCGGAGGGACTGGCCGGCCGCTATCCGTTCGTCCCTCCCCTCGACCTCGCCGACCCGGCCACCCGGGACACCGTCGCCTCGGTCCTCACCGACGTGTGCCGGCTGACCACCGGCCCCTTCGTCCACATCGGCGGCGACGAGGCCGTCGGGATGACCGCGGACAGCTTCGCCCTCGCGGTGCGCGAACTGCGCGCCCTCGTCAGGGAGGCGGGAAAACGGCCACTGGCCTGGCAGGAGTCCTCGCGCGCCGGGATCACCGAGGACGACATCGCCCAGTTCTGGGTGGACGTGCCGATGACGGACCTGCCCGACACCGAGGAGGAGCTCGCCCGCCGGCCCGAACTGCTCGCGGCCGGCCACACCCTGGAGTTCATCAAGGCCCTCAAGCGGTTCTTCGCCCCCGCCGACCACGACGTCGCCCGCGTCGTCGAGGGAGGCGGACGCCTCCTGTTGTCCCCGCAGTCACACCTGTATCTCGACCGCCCCTACGCCCCGGAGGTGGCACCGCCCCACCAGGCCGGGCACGCCGCCCGCCTGGGATTCGCCGCCTACCGGCCGCGCGGTGTCCGGCACACCGCCCTGTGGGACCCGGCCTCCCACGGCATCCCCGACGCGCGGATCGCCGGTGTCGAGGCGACGCTCTTCGGCGAATCGGTCGAAGCGTTCGACGACCTGACGACCCTGCTCCTGCCGCGCCTGGCGTCCGTGGCGGAGACCGCGTGGGCCGGCCGGGCGCCGGACTGGGCGGATCACCGCTCCCGCCTCGCCCGCCACGGGCGGCTCTGGAGGGAGCGGGGGCTCGCGTACCTGGCCTCCACGGAGATCCCCTGGCCGTGACCGGTCCGCCCCGGCGACGAGCGGTCCGCCCCGGCGACGAGCGGTCCGCCCCGGCGACGAGCGGTCCGCCCCGGCGACGAGCGGGCCGCCCCGGCGACGAGCGGTCCGCCCCGGCGACGAGCGGGCCGGCCCGGCGACGAGCGGGCCGGCCCGGCCGCGGTCGTCCCCCCTCCCTCGGCCATGTCGTCGAGGAGGCGCTCCGCCACCCCGGGGACGTACGGACACGTCACCGGGGTGGCGGGACGAGACGCCGCCGGCGCCGG
The DNA here is from genome assembly GCF_040628835.1 of Streptomyces sp. NPDC006134. NCBI lineage: Bacteria > Bacillati > Actinomycetota > Actinomycetes > Kitasatosporales > Streptomycetaceae > Streptomyces > Streptomyces sp. NPDC006134. The sequence continues at coordinate 35,576 of NZ_JBEXTV010000020.1, forward strand.
TCCGCGCGCCGTGGACGAGCGCGGCGGAGGCGAACGGCTTCGCCGGGGCGGCCGGGTCCGGGCGGCCGTCCGCGATCCACGGGGCCCGGAACGACGAGCGCGCTCCCGCCGCCGACGGCCTGCTCGCCGAGGAGACCGGCGACGTCTACCGGTACCCGAGGCCCGGCGAAAGCCTGCCCCCCGCGGACGACTGACAGCTGACGGGGGCCAGCACGGCCAGGATGCCGGTGGCCTCGCGCAGTGCCAGCTCGACCGCGCCGGGGTCGTGGAGCGCGCCGGTCCCGTCGGGCGGCACGAGCCAGCCCAGACGCCCCGTGGCCCGGTAGGGCGGTGGTACCGCGACCCACGACCCCCGGCCGACGCGGCGCACGCCCGATCCGGTCCATTCGCTGGCCGGATCGGGAGGCAGGAAGAACCCGACCCGGGCGGCCGTGTGGTCCATCAGGATGGGCGCGGGTGCCCCCGTCAGGTCGCGCCTGAGCAGGTCCACGGCGCACAGCCCCAGGCGTTCGGGGACGCTGAGCACGTCCCAGAACCGCCCCGCCGGCAGCAGCGCCGTACCCGTTCCCTCGTCCCACTCCCGTTTGCACCGACGTGGGTCGGTGGCGGCCGCGGCGAGCCACTCGATGGCCTGTTTCCCCCAGCAGCGCTGCATGTCCTACCCCCAGCACGACGATCGGCTTCGCCGGAACGGGCCCGCACGAGGACGTGACCCGACAGCCCTGTGTGACCGCGGGCGGAAAGGGCGCCCGTTCAGGGCCCCTCATGCTGGTGGATATTTCTATGCGCCGGAAGGGGTGGCGTGCCCTGGCGAATGCCTCCGGCGTGTTCGAGCGTCATCTTCTTGTTCGCCGTGCGAGGCCGTCGGTACAGGCGGTGAGAGAGAGCGGAAGCTGACTTTCCAGTACCGCCAGTAACATGATCACCTTATCTCTCGGGTGTGTCATACAACCACTTGGCGGCTCTGTCGACCCACGTCTCACCCGGAGAATCCATGCCTTCTGAGAACGACGCCCTGGAAGAAGCCCGCACGGCCTACGAGCACCACATGCGGACCTGCCGTCAGTGCCATGCCGACGCGGCGCGCTGCGCCGTGGCCAAACACCTGCTGCGCCTGTACAACAACGCGCGCAGAGGCCAGGCGGGCGGTACGGCTCGCTGACGCCCGGGTCCGGAGGGCGCCGTCCCGTGCGGGGCGGCGCCCTCCGGCGCGCGGGGCACCGCGCCGGTGTCAGGCCGTGACGCCGGGGACCGTGATCAGGGTTGCCCACACCGCGTTGCCCCCGGTGAGCCGGGACCGGCCGACCCCCCAGGCCGTCGCGAGCCGCTCCACGAGGAACAGGCCGCGCCCGCTCTCGGCGTCCACACCGGGGACGCCGCCCCGGGGCAGCCGGCGACGCCGCCGGTCGTGGTCGTGCACCTCGATGCGCAGGCAGGCGTCACCGATCATCCCGATGCCGCACAGGATGCAGGAACTGCTGGTGTGCACAACGGCGTTGGCCGCCAGCTCGGACAGCAGCAGGGCGGCATCGGCGCGCGCGTCGCCGGGCACCCGCCAGGCCGTGAGCCGCGCTTCCAGGGACCGGCGAGCGGCGGTGACGCTGTCCGCGCGGGCCGGGAGTTCGAGCCACTGGGTCCTCTTCCGGTGGGCGGCGTCCGGCGGATGGGGAAGGGGAGGGGTGTGGGGGGACACGGCAGGCGCCTTCCGTCGGGAACGGGGGCTGTGACGACCGGCGGGTGACAGCGACCGCGTCCACGCCTCGTGGGCCGGAGCAGCCGTCCGGCCACGGGGCGGTGCACCGGTGTGCGGGCGGAGAGCGGCGGGAGGCGGACGAGTGGGCCCGCCTTCACGGCTCGCTCGCCCAGGCAATCATGCTCTCGGCCGTATTCACGCCGCAACCGACTCTCTGATAATTTCAGCAAGCCGGTATCCGCGTGGACGCCGCCGCCAACTGCCGGGCACTGTCGGCTCCGTGAGGGCATATCAGGAGGTGGAGCCGTGAGCGAAGCCCGCCCGAGCGGTGCCCCCGCGCCCACCGTTCTCCGCATGATCCTGGGCAAGCGGCTGAAGGAACTGCGGCGCGGCGCCGGCGTGTCCCTGGAGGACGCCGCCAGGGCCCTGCGCGTGAAACCGCTGACCATCCGCCGCCTGGAGAAGGCGGAAGTCGCGCTGAGGATCGTCTACGTCGAGAAACTGCTGCACACCTACGGGGTCGGGCGGCGCGAGACCGAAGAGTTCCTCGCCCTGGCCGAGCAGGCCAACCGGCCCGGCTGGTGGCACGCCTACCGCGATGTCGTGCCCGCCTGGTTCACCGCCTACGTGAGCCTGGAGACCGACGCCACGGTGCTGCGCACCTACGAACCCCAGTACGTCACCGGTCTGCTCCAGACCCCGGACTACGCCCGCGCCGTCCTGCGGGCCGGCTTCCCGGGCGACGGCGACGCCGACCTGGAACGACGGGTCGAACTGCGCCTGCGCCGCCAGCGGCTGCTCGGCAGACCGGACCCGCCCACGCTGTGGGTGGTGATGGAGGAGGCCGTGCTGCACCGGCCCGTGGGCGGCCCCGAGGTGATGCGGGAGCAGATCGACCGCCTGCTGGAGGTCTCGGAGCTGGACCACGTCAGCGTCGACGTCGTGCCCTTCTCGGCCGGACCCCACGCCGGGGCGGGCGCCCCGTTCACGTACTTCCGCTTCGCCGAGCCGGAGCTGCCGGACATCGTCTACAGCGAGATCCTCTCCGCCTCCGTGTACCTGGACCGGCGGTCCGACGTGGCCGCCCACCTGGAGGCGCACAGCCGGATGTCGCTGCGGACCTGCGACGAGACCAGCAAGGCGCTGTTGCACCGGATGCGCAAGGAGTACTCATGACCATCGCCCCCGGCGGCGCCTACAACGGCATGCCCGCCTCGCACCTCGGCGAACAGGGCTGGGAACGCCCCTGGAGCGGCCCCAACGGCGGGCAGTGCGTGGAGGTGAAGCGGCTCGCCGACGGGCGGGTGGCCTTCCGCCAGTCCACCGACCCCGCCGGCCCCGCCCTGATCTACACGGCCGAGGAGATGGCGGCCTTCGTCACCGGCGTCAAGAAGGGCCTCGCGGACCACCTGGCGGCCCCTCGCCCCGCATCCTGAACCGCGCCGGCCCCCATCGCCGCCCGGCCGCCCGCGCGAGCCGCGCCGCACCCGACCGCCCACGTGCCCACCACCCCAGGACAGAGGACAGGATGACCGACAACGCCCCGCGGGACCTCGACACCGGCAAGCCGCACTCGGCCCGTATGTACGACTACTACCTCGGCGGCAAGGACCACTTCGAGGTCGACGAACAGGCCGCCGAGGCGGTCGCCTTCACCTGGCCCGGCGTCTTCGTGTGCGCCCGGGAGAACCGCGCCTTCATGCACCGGGCCACCCGGGTCCTGGCCCGCGACCACGGAATCGGCCAGTGGCTCGACATCGGCACCGGCATCCCCACCGAGCCCAACCTCCACCAGGTGGCCCAGTCGGTCCTGCCGAAGGCGCGGGTGGTGTACGTCGACAACGACCCGCTGGTCCTGAAGTACGCCGAGCGCCTCATGCGCAGCACCTCCGAGGGCCGCACCGCGTACGTCGAGGCCGACGTCACCGACCCCGGCACCCTGCTCGACCGCGTACGGGCCACCGGCGTGCTGGACCTGAGCCGCCCGGTGGCCCTCTCCCTCAACGCGGTCCTGCACTTCGTCACCGACGCCGCGGACCCCTACGGCATCGTCGCCCGGCTGCTCGACGTCCTCCCCCCGGGCAGCGCCCTGGCCCTCAGCCACGGAACGCCCGACTTCGACCCGGAGACCGTGGCCCGGATCAAGGAGATCTACACCCGGTCCGGAACGGCCATGCAACTGCGCACCAAGGCGGAGGTGGCCCGCTTCTTCGACGGGCTGGACCTGCTGGAACCGGGCCTCGCCGTCGGCCACCGCTGGCGCCCCGAGGCCGCCGCCACGGACGCCGGGGCGGAGCAGCCCACGGAGCAGCCCACGGACGCCGAGGTGAGCCTGTGGGCCGGGGTGGGGATCAAGGGGTGACGCGCGCCGCGGGCCTGCCGGGGGCGGCCGCCCGGCGGGGGAGGGGGGCGGCTTCGTCCGTTCAGTCCGCCAGGTCGGCCTTGCCGAAGAGCACCGCGTAACCGGAGGGGAGCTGGCTGATGACCTGGTTCAGCTCGCCACCGCTGATCGCGTCGGCCACGGTGGTCAGCACCGCCGAGGCGTCCCACTGAGCGGTGCGGGTGTGGGCGCCGGTGCGTTCGGCGACGCGGCGGTAGAACTCCTCGATGCCGAAGCTCTCGGCCCGCTGGGGCCGGGCGTCCCTCAGCGACGCGCCGAGCGGTCCGGGCAGCTGGGACGCCAGGTCCTCGCTCTCCCCGGGGCTGATCCGTTCCGCCAGCACGGCGAGGACAGCTTCACTGATCTTGGCGGCTTCGTCCTGGCTGTCGTACTCGCCGCGTTCGCGGACCCGGGCCAGGAATTCCTCGTACTTCATCGTCACCTTCCCTTCCGTCCGATTACGGTCAGGTCCGGACATCGTGCACCCGGGTACCCCGGTTCTCCCGGGCGGTCACGGGCCGCGGGAACCTGGGCCGGAGCGCGGGCCTGGGGGAGGGGAGCGGCAGGCGGTTCTGCCGGACGTAGAGCTTCCAGTCCTCGTAGACGTCGGGCGCGAAAACGGCGGCGAGCAGCACCAACGGGATCACCACGGCGGATATCAACACGAGTCGCTCCTTCCGTGAGCACGAGTCCTGACACGGTCCGTGACGACACCCTCATGATGTAACAGCCACCAAGGAATGTGACAAATCGACTGGAGGGTTGTTGACAGCAGGCGACTCAAGACGGCTGCGGAAGCGCTGTGGGCGAGACGGCCGGCCCGGACCGGCGCACGCCCGGAACACATGGTCGATTTTCGGCCAACAGCCGTCCCGGACCCGGCAGACGGCCAGGAGGCACCTGTTCCGGTCACCGGGTGATCCATAACCTTGTGCGGTACATCCGGCCACAGACCACAGGGAGCTCCATGCCCACCGCGCAGCAGGTCCCCGACATCCTCTCTGCCGAGTTCGCCGCGGATCCCTACCCTGCCTATCGCGCGATGCGCGACAGCGCACCCCTCATCTGGCACGAGGCCACCCAGAGCTACATCATCTCGCGCTACGAGGACGTGGAGCGCGTCTTCAAGGACAAGAACGGCGAGTTCACCACCGACAACTACGACTGGCAGATCGAACCCGTCCACGGCAAGACGATCCTCCAGCTCAGCGGCCGGGAACACGCCGTGCGGCGCGCGCTGGTCGCCCCCGCGTTCCGCGGCAGCGACCTGCAGGAGAAGTTCCTGCCCGTGATCGAGCGCAACTCCCGCGAGCTGATCGACGCCTTCCGGCACACCGGCTCCGCCGACCTGGTGACCGACTACGCGACCCGCTTCCCCGTCAACGTCATCGCGGACATGCTGGGCCTGGACAAGGCCGACCACGACAAGTTCCACCGCTGGTACACGTCGGTCATCGCCTTCCTCGGGAACCTGTCGGGCGACCCCGAGGTGGCGGCCGCCGGCGAGCGGACCCGCGCGGAGTTCGCCGCGTACATGTTCCCCATCATCCGGGAACGCCGCGAGAAGCCGGGCGACGACCTGCTGTCCACGCTGTGCGCCGCCGAGGTCGACGGCGTGAGGATGAGCGACGAGGACATCAAGTCCTTCTGCAGCCTGCTGCTCGCCGCGGGCGGCGAGACCACCGACAAGGCCATCGCCGGCATCTTCGCCAACCTGCTGCGCCACCCCGAGCAGCTCGCCGCCGTACGGGAGGACCGCTCCCTGATCCCCCGCGCCTTCGCCGAGACCCTCCGCTACACGCCCCCGGTCCACATGATCATGCGGCAGTCCGCCGCCGAGGTCACCCTCAGCGGCGGAACGATCCCCGCCGGGGCCACCGTCACCTGCCTGATCGGCGCCGCCAACCGGGACGAGACCCGCTACCGCGACCCCGACCGGTTCGACATCTTCCGCGACGACCTGACCACCACGACCGCCTTCTCCGCCGCCGCCGACCACCTCGCCTTCGCGCTCGGCCGGCACTTCTGCGTGGGGGCCCTGCTGGCCAAGGCCGAGGTCGAGACCGGCGTCGGCCAGCTGCTGGACGCCATGCCCGACGTCCGGCTCGCCGACGGCTTCGAACCCGCCGAGCAGGGCGTCTTCACCCGCGGCCCGCAGGCCCTGCCCGTACGGTTCACCCCCGTCGCCTCCTGAAACGGGGCGTGCCGGGCCGCGCGGGGCATCCGCCGCGCGGCCCGGCCGTCAGTGCACCACGGGCGTGAACCGCACCGGCAGCGAGGTCAGCCCGCGCATCCAGACCGACGGGCGCCAGGTCAGCTCCTCCGGCTCCACCGCCAGCACCAGGTCGGGCAGCCGCTCCAGCAGCGTCTCCACCGCCGTACGGGCCATGACGTCGGCCAGCAGCGGCGCCGGGTAGGGGCAGCGGTGCTCCCCGTTGCTGAACGACAGGTGCGCGGCGTTCTCCGCGCCGACGTGCGACTCCGGCCAGATCTGCGGGTCGGTGTTGGCCGCGGCCAGCCCCAGCACCAGGCAGTCGCCCGCCCGGATCAGCCGCCCGCCGAGCTGGGTGTCGCGCACGGCCCAGCGGCCGATGAAGTTCTGCGTCGGCGTGTCCAGCCACAGCACCTCGTTCAGCGCCTCCCCGACGCTGAGCCGGCCGCCCGAGACGTTCAGCGCGAACCGCTCGTCGGTGAGCAGCAGCCGCAGCGTGTTGCAGATCCAGTTGGCCGTGGGCTGCTGGGCCGCGGCGATCACGGAGATCAGGTCCTGCACGATCTCCTCGTCGGACAGCCCGGCCGGATGCAGCAGCATCCGCGAGGTGACGTCCGGGCCGGGACGCTCCCGCTTCTCCTTCACCAGCCGGTGGATCCGCTCCCCGACCCGCGCGTACGCGGCCACCGGGTCGTCCCCCTCCGCCGCGTCCAGGGAGATCCGCAGGTCGTCCACGAGCTGCTCGGTGTCCGTACCGGCGGACGGCATCCCGCACATCCGCACCACCGCGCGCATCGGCAGCGCGTGCGCGTAGGCGCTCATCAGCTCCGCCTCGCCGCTCCCGGCGAACGAGGCGATGAGCTGGTCGGCGATCTGCTCGCAGTCGCGAGCCAGCTCGAACTGGTCGACGCCCTCCAGCGCCTGCGTGATCACCCCGGCCCGCCGCCGGTGCTCCTCGCCCTCGGTGAACAGCACCGACGGCTGGTAGCCGACGAACGGCAGCAGCGGCCAGTCCGCCGGGATGTTCTCCCACTGGTTCCAGCGCCGCGAGTCACGGGCGAACAGCTCGTCGTGGCTGGTCACATAGGTCAGCTCGGAGTAGCCGAGGACCAGCCACGCCGGGATGTCCCCGTCCAACAGCACGGGCGCGACCGCACCGTGCTCCCGGCGCAGGGCGCGGTACAGCTGGGAGGGGGTCTGCTGGTACTCCAGTCCGCCCAGGCGCACCGCGCCCGCGTGCGCCGGGCAGCCGGCCGGGGCGGCGCCGCCGGCGGAGGGTCCGGTGTCGGTCACAGGGTCGCCTCCTGGGCCACGGCCCGTTCGTAGAGGTGGTTCACGAGGGTGATCAGCACGTCCTTCCCGGACTGCCGCACCCGCGCGTCGCAGTCGATCATGGGCACGTGCGCGGGCAGGGCGAGCGCCTGGCGGATCTCGTCCAGGGAGTGGCGGTGGGTGTCGTCGTCGAACCGGTTGACGGCCACGACGAACGGCGTCCTGTGGTGCTCCAGCCGGTCTATCGCGTACCAGGAGTCGTCCATCCGGCGGGTGTCCACCAGGACGACCGCGCCCAGCGTGCCGGAGAACAGCCGGTCCCACAGGAACCAGAAGCGTTCCTGCCCCGGGGCGCCGAACAGGTAGAGCACCATGCGCTCGTTGAGGCTGATCCGCCCGAAGTCGAACGCCACGGTCGTGGTGGTCTTCGCCGCCACCCCGCGCGTCTCGTCGACGCCGACGCCGGCCTGCGTCATCACCTCCTCGGTGTTGAGCGGCCGTATCTCGCTGACGGAGCGGACCAGGGTGGTCTTGCCGACTCCGAACCCGCCCACGATGACGATCTTCAGGCCGGTTTCCGCGGCATCGGCCAGGGGTGTGCGGCGGACAGGCAGTTCAGAGGTTGCGGAGCCCATGGAGCACCTCCTTGAGAAGGGCGGAGTCGGGGAGCGAGGCGACGGACTGCGCCGCGCGCGGGTGACGGGCGGTGATGCGGCCCATGGCGAGGAGGTCGCCGAGCAGGATCCGCACCACCGTGATCGGCAGCTTCAGCTCCGCGGCGATCTCGACCACGGCCGTCGGATGCCGGCACATCTCGAGGATCCGCGCGTGCTCCGACTGCATCCCGGCGGTGGGCTCGCACTCACTGACCACCAGGGTGACCAGGTCGAAGGAGTCGTCGGCACGGCTGCGTCCGCCCGTGACCGTGTAGAGCCGGTCGGGGTCACCGGTGTCCACGGGCTTGCGCATCACGACGAGGCGCTCCCGTGGACGGGCTTGCGGGGCTCGGCCCGCAGGTGCTCACCGATCTGCTCGACCAGCTCGGTCATCTGATGGCCCACCACGCCCGGGTCGGCGTCCTCCTCGGCGACGACGGCCAGATGCGCGCCCTCGCCGGCCTCCACGATGAACAGCAGACCGCCGTGGAACTCGGTCATGGAGTGGCGGACGCCGCCGGTGCCGTCGCCGAACTCCACGGACGCGCCCTGGGCGAGGGCCTGGATGCCCGAGCAGATCGCCGCGAGCTGGTCGGCCTGGTCGAGCGTCAGATGCTCGGTCCAGCACAGTTTCAGGCCGTCCCGGGACAGGACCAGGGCGTGCCGGGTGCCGGGCGTGCGCTCCAGGAGGTTCTGCAGGAGCCAGGTGAGGCTGTTGTCGGTGGTCTGCATGGTGGGTGATGGGACGGTGGTGCCCGGTTGCCCGGTCACCGGCCCGTTCCTCCAATCTCACGTACTCAAGGGGGGACGTGGGCTCCAGGGCCCTGCGCCGTGCGGAAGGACGGTGGTCCGCCTACGGGACGGACGGCGGCTCGGCGTCGGGCAGGGCACCCGGTCCGGCCGTACGGCTGCCGGACCGGCGGCCGCGGTGGAAGGCGCCGAAGCGCGAGCCCGCGTCGCGCGCCGGGGCGCGCTCGGCCGTGCGCGTGCCGTCCGGCGCGGAGGCGTCGGGCGCGGACCGGCGCTGCTCGCGTTCGCGTTCCGCCTCCGCCATGGTCCGGCCGGGCGTCCGCACGGGCAGGCCGTTCGGCGTGGCACCGCGCGCACGCTCGTGCGTGGTCTGCTCGGGCAGCTCCGCCCGGGTGGCCGGCGGCACCGCGGTCCCGGTCGCGGCGGGGGAGCCGGGCAGCTCGGCCGCCGCGGGAGCGGGGGCGGGCGCGGCGGCGACGGCGGGCCGGCGCGGGGTCTCCTGCGGCGCGGGACCGCGCTGCTGGGCCAGCAGCTGCGGGGGCAGCAGGACGACCACGCCGGTACCGCCGCGCGACGACGGCCGGTAGCTGACGCCGATGCCGTACTTGACGGCCAGCCGCCCGACCACGGCCAGGCCCAGCCGGGTGCCCTGGAGGGAGGCCAGGTCCGTCATGCGTCCGGCCACCGCCTCCTCGGCGTGGCGCATCGCGGCGTCGGCCATCTTCAGGCCGCTGTCCTCGATGGTGACGACGATGCCGGCGCTGCGTTCCTCGACGTAGACGTGGACCTCGTCGATGGGCGGCGAGAAGTTGGCGGCGTTGTCCATCAGTTCGGCGAGCAGGTGCATGACGCCCTCGGCGGCGAAGCCGGAGACGGCGGCGTTCGTGGCGCAGTGCAGCCGCACCCGCTGGTAGGCGGCGATCCGGCCGACGGCGCCCCGCAGGATGCTCTCCATCACGATCGGCTTGTTCCACGCGCGGCTGGACCGGCCGCCCATGAGCAGCGCCAGCCGGTCCGTCATCAGACCCAGCTGCGAGGTGCTGTGGTCCAGCCTCAGCAGGTCGCCGAAGACCTCCTCGCCGTGCCGCTCCTGCATCTCCCGCAGGTCGGCGAGCATGCTGACCGCCTTGGCCTGCACGCGGCTGAGGGCCTTGGCCGAGGCGGCCTGCGCGGCGGCGGCGCGCCGTTCGCTGCGGGCCAGTTCCCGCACGAACGATTCGGCGGGGATGCGCAGCAGGGGGATGTCCGGCCACTCCAGCTCGGCGAGCACGGTGTCGGCGGAGCTGCCCTCCCGCAACCTCGCCACGGCGGTGGGCAGGGTCTCGTGGGTGAGCCGCTCCAGCTGGCCCGCGGCCCGCTCGATCTCCTCCCGCGTCCGCCGCCGCTCGGCGTCCAGCGCCGCGGCGTGCCGGACGGCCTCCTCCAGCAGGCGGATGAAGATGTCCAGGACCTGGCGCAGCGGGGGGTCGGAGGGCGGTGTCACGCCCGCGAGGGTGTCCCCGGCGCTCGCGCCGTCCCGCAGCCGCTTCGCCGCGGCGGGCAGGGAGACGTTCACCAGGTGCGCGGCTTCCGCCGACTGCTGCGCCATCTGCGCCTTGAGCCGGGCCAGTTCGGACTCCCGGGCGGCGGCGGAGCGCCGGGCCCGCCGTATCAGCAGGGCGCCGACGGCGGCGCAGAGCCAGGCGGCCAGGGCGGAGACCAGGGTCCAGGTGCGGGCCGCGGCGGGTGCCGCCGCGACCGCGGCCCCGGCCGCCGCGGCACTCACCGCCAGCACGATCACAGGCAGGGCCGGCGAGGCAGGACGCGCCTTCGCCGACCGGTGCTGACTGGGCGGTGGGGGCACTGACATTCGCGGTCCCTCGGTCCTTGAGAACAGGAGAAGCGGCGGCCGGCCGACAGGGGACGGCCGGAGGCCGGAGGAAGGCCATCGACATCAAGAGGATGGCGATCTTCCGGGCCAGGTACTGGCACATGCTAGCCACCCGGACGGGCGACGTGATCGGACAGGGCGCACAGTCTGCGCGGTACCCGATTTCGTCGCGAACGTGTCGCTGCAACTGGCGCGTGTGTTAAGGGGAATGGCGCGTTGTCGGCATCGGTGACGTGTGGGTACCCCGCCGACCGGACCGTGCGGCGGGTCGCGGGCCGGTCGCGAAGTATCCCCCAGGGGCGTGTCCGCCACACATGAGGGAACGTTTTCCGGCCAACTGCCGTGTGGCGGGTACCGGGGTGGTGCGGCTCAGAGGGGCGGGCGGGCGCGGACGCGGGATCTCCGGCGACACGATGCGGCGGCCGGGCTCAGCCCGGAGCCCGGAGCCCAAAGCCCGGTTTCCGGAACGCGGAACGCGGCAGGGCCCGCGCCGGGAAAGGCGCGGGCCCTGCCGCTGGGCGGACTTCATGCGGTCCGCTCTCGGTGAATCGCCGGATCAGGCCGGGAGGATGTTCTCCGCCTGCGGGCCCTTCTGGCCCTGCGTGACGTCGAAGGAGACCCGCTGGCCCTCCTGCAGCTCACGGAAGCCGGAGGTGGCGATGTTGGAGTAGTGGGCGAAGACGTCGGCGCCGCCGCCGTCCTGCTGGATGAAGCCGAAGCCCTTTTCCGAGTTGAACCACTTGACGATTCCGGTGGCCATGTTTTCTCCTCTGTGGGGGGAAGTGATCGAAGTTCCGCACCGCGCGGAACCCGGCCGCAACAATGTCCCCATCCGGAGGGCTCCGGAAAACAAAAATGCGCCTGATGGTCACATACCGTCAGGCGCACAAAGTCTTTGGGTACCAAAACTGCAACGTCGCCAACCATAGCGCGGAACCCGGCCGGATGGCAAGGGGCCTGGTCGGGCCGCGCTCCCGGAGCGCGGAGTGCCGGTGTCCCGCGGCCGCCTTCCCTGTCGGCTCGTGCCCTCGTGCAGTTCCCCGCCTTCCTCGTCGGCTCGCGCCCTCGTGCGGTTACTCGTGCCGTTATGATCAGGTAAAAGCCTTATATGGGGTATGTCCCCCAAGGGTCTCCCGGCCCCCCGGAGCGATCGATGTCCCGCAAGCGCCCGACGGACGACGGCGACGAGCTGCTGGCCAGACTCGGCTCGCTGACCGCCCAGGCGCGCCGGCTGGCGGAGCACCAGCGGTCCCGGGTCGAACTGGCCATCGCCCTCCAGCGCGGCATGCTCCCCGCGGACATGCCCACCGTTCCCGGGATCCACCTGGCCGTGCAGTACTCGCCCGCCTACTCCGGGCTGAACGTGGGCGGCGACTGGTACGACGCCTTCACCCTGCCCGACGGCCGTATCGGGCTGTCCGTCGGGGACGTCCAGGGCCACACCATAGACGCGGCGGCGTTCATGGGGCAGGTCCGCGTCGGGCTGCGGGCGCTGGCCTCCGTCACGAGCGAGCCGGGCGACCTGCTGGCCCGTACCAACGACCTGCTGCTGTCGCTGGGCGCCGACCTCTTCGCCACCTGCACCTTCATGCGGCTCGACCCGTCCACCGGATCACTGGAGAGCGCGCGGGCCGGGCACATCCCCTGTGTGTGGGCGACCGCCGACGGCAAGTCCGGCGTCTCCGAGGACGAGGGAGGGCCGCCCCTCGGCGTCCTGGAGGGAGCGGAGTACCCGGTGACCCGGTACCGGCTCACCACGGGCGGCGTCTTCGTCCTGCTCACCGACGGAGTGGTGGAGGGCCCGTCGATGAACGTCGACGACGGGCTCGACCAGGTCGTACGGCTGGCGGGCATCGCGGCGGTCGCGGGGATGGAGGCGTCGTCGCTGGCCGCGGCCGTGATCAAGAACGCCGAGCGCGTGGGGCACGAGGACGACGCCGCCGTACTGGTGGTGGGGCACGACGGGCGAAACGTTCAGCCATAGGGCGGGACGCGTCCTTCCCCGTCTCGCCGACCCGGCGGCCCCGGTGTCTGATGGCTGCTGTGGTGGGTATCCGAGCGTGGCCCCGGCCGGTCGTCCTCGCCGTGCAGACCCTGGCCGTCGCGGGCTGCTACTACGCGGCGGGGCGGCTCGGCCTGGTATGGCAGCTCGCGGTGGAGGAGGCGGTCGTCACCCCGATCTGGCCGCCCACCGGCGTCGCGGTGGCCTGCCTGCTGCTCTTCGGGATGCGGTGCGTGCCCGGCATCACGCTCGGCGCCCTCCTGGTGATCATGTCCATCGCCCCCGTGCGGCCCGCCGTGGTCGCCACCCTGTTCGGGAACACCGCCGCGCCCGTGTGCGCCTGCCTCATGCTGCGCAGAGTGGGCTTCCGCACCGATCTCGGCCGGCTGCGCGACGGCCTCGCCCTGGTCTTCCTGGGCGCGCTGACCGGCATGCTGATCAGCGCGACCATCGGGGTCGGCTCCCTCGTCCTGACGGACAAGCTGGCCGCGCACGGGTTCTGGCCCGTCTGGCTGGCCTGGTGGGTCGGCGACGCCACGGGAGTCCTCATCCTCACCCCGCTGCTGCTCCTGCTGCGCCGGGCACGCCTGCCGCCCCACGGCACGCGGTGGGTGCAGGCCGCGGCACTCGCCCTCATCGCCTGCGCCCTGGTGCCCCTGGCCACGCACAGCACCCTCAGCCTGCTGTTCCTGGTGTATCCGCTGCTGGTCTGGGCGGCACTGAGCTTCCGGCTCGCGGGCAGCATGCTGTGCGCCCTGGCCGCCTCCGTCATGGCCACCGTCGCCGCCACGGACCGGGTCGGCTCGTTCGCGCGGCTGACCGATGTCGAGGTCATGGCGAAGCTCCAGGCCTTCAACGGGTCGATGGCGCTGACCGCCCTGCTGCTGTCCTCCGTGATCGCCGAGCAGCGCAACACCCGGCGCTCGGTGGAGCGGGCCTGCCAGGAGCTGGTCGCGGTGCTGGAGCACATGACCGCGGCCGAGCCGCCTCCCAAGCGGTTCTGACGGGCCGCGCGGGCAGCCGCAGGACGGCTCCCGGCGGGACGCCGCACTCCGGGCGGCCGGGCGGGCCGTTCAGGCCGGGGGTGTGGGGCGGAGCGCGAGGACCGCGATGTCGTCGGCGCTGTCGGCGCCGAGCCCGATGAGGAGCTCGTCGCAGAAGGTGTCCAGGGGCGCGCGGGCCAGGGCGGCGGTGTGCCGGCGGAGCCGGGTGAGGGCGTCGTCGAGCGGCTCGTCGCGGCGTTCGACGAGGCCGTCGGTGTACAGGAGCAGCGTCGACCCGGCGGGCAGGCGGTCCCGGGTGGTGCGCCGGGGCATCTCGGGGTCCATGCCGAGGAGCAGGCCCGCGCCTTCCTCCAGGTACCGGGTGTCCCCCTCGCGGGTGGTCAGCAGCGGGGGCGGATGGCCGGCGGACGAGTGCGTCAGCTCCCACGAGCCGTCGGCGGAGCGGTGGGCGAGCCCGTAGATGCAGGTGGCGGTCGCCTCCCGGTACAGGCTGTGGTTGGCCAGGTCCAGACGGCGCAGCACCACCTCGGGCGGTTCCTGCCGGTCGACCGCGATGCCGCGCAGCATGCTGCGCAGCTGGCTCATGGCGATGGCCGCGTCGAGGTTGTGGCCGGTGACGTCACCGATGACCACCGCGGTGTCCCCGTTGGGGACGACGAAGCAGTCGTACCAGTCACCGCCGACCTGCGCGGTGGTGGAGGAGGCGGCGTACCGGGCGGCGAGCTGCAGGTGGTCGACGTCGGGCAGCGCGGGCAGCAGCGAGCGCTGGAGGCGTTCGGCGATGTTCCGGGTCGCCTGGTACAGGCGCGTGTTGTCGACCCCCAGGGCGATGCTGCGGACGACGTCCTCGATCAGGGGCAGGTCCTCCTGCGCGAACGGCCGTCTTCGCCGGGCACGGGCCAGGGTCAGCGCGCCGAAGATCTCGTGGCGGGCCCGCAGGGGAGCGACCACGGCGCTGCCCGCGCCGAGCTGCCGCAACAGCGTCAGGTAGTGGGCGTCCAGCGGGTTCTCGCTCCGGTGCGCCGGAGGGGCCCCGGTGAGCAGCAGCGGGCCCGCGCCGCGCAGCGCACGGGCCAGCGGTCCGCGCGCGGTCCCGGAGACCGGCGGCAGCGGGCCCTCGTGCGCCGCCGGGTGCGCCTCGCCGGGATCGCGCGCGGCGAAACAGATCCGCTCGACCCGGGAGGGGCCCGTGAACAGGTCCACCGCGCACCAGTCCGCCAGCCGCCGTGTGAGCAGCCGCGCGGCGTGCCGCAGGCCCGTGCCGAGGTCCAGGGTGTTGCTCAGCGCGGCGCCCGCGTTCGCCAGCAGGGAGAGCCGTTCCACGGGTGACATCTCCGGCTCCGCGCCGTCCGTCCCTCCGGGGCGCTCCGGCGGCAGCGGCGCGTACGTCTCGTCGGGCTGCCGCGGTGCCGTCTGACCGGTGCCGCCCGGTGCGTCCGGCGGCTCGTCGGACGCGACCGCCCGGGGAATGAGCTGGGCGACGAAGACGGTGCGGCCGTCGGCCGTCTCCTGGGTCTGGATGACCAGGCGAACGGGGACGGCGTGGCCGTCCCGGTGCAGTGCCGGCAGCGGCACGGACCGGCCCACGATGCGGGGCCGGCCGGTGAGCAGCAGTGAGGAGAAGGCCGCGACGTGCCGCTGCCGCAGGTGCTCGGGGATGAGGACGGTGACCTTGTGCCCGACGAGATCCTCCGGGTCCCAGCCGAGCAGGTCCGCCGCCGGCCCGTTCACCGCGATGATCCGGTTGTCCTCGTCGGCGGCGATGGTCGGTACCCGGCCGGCCCGCACATGGCCGGTGTCCCACGGCACCAGTTCCGAGGAGCTCAGGCCCGGTTCCCGGGGCACCACCGTCCAGGCGGTCGGCTGGGCGCCGGCGAGCTGGCCGCTGATCTGGTCGAACAGCCACTCCTGGAACAGAAGACAGCGCGGCAGGGCGGGCAGGGTGAGCAGGCGCTCCTCCCGGGCGGACTCCTCGCCCAGGCCGAGCACGTCGCGCAGGGCGCGCACCGCCTGCACCGCGTCCGCCGGCACCCGCAGCGCCAGCGAGCGGAGCCCCGCGTCGGCCGGCTGTCCGTCCAGGGCGGCGGCCACCCAGGCGCTGATCGCGTTGTTGGCGTCGTGGGCCGCGGTGAGGTCCTCCGGACGCACGTCGACGCCTTTCCCGGTGGACGCGGCGAGTACGAGTTCGCGCATCAGGGCGTGGCGGTGCTGCTGGGACGCCGTGTACAGGGCGCTCGGCACATCGGCCAGCGTCACGGTCCGGTCCGAGGAGCCGGACGGCGGCGATGGTGGTGGCGGGGGCGGCAGCGGTGGTGGCGGTGGCCCGCCGGGCGACAGTTCGCACCACACCGTCTTGTGCCGCGCGCCGGTGTCGACGCCATGGCGGGACGCCAGGTGCTCGACCAGGGCCAGACCCTGCCCGGTGCCTCCGTACGGGGGACAGCGGTGGGGCACCAGGGCGAGGTCCGGCCGTCGGTCGCCGACGGCCACCCGGACCGTGCCGCCGAGGACGGAGACCGTCACGTCGGTCTCGGTGCGCGCGTGCAGTACGGCGTTGGTGACCAGCTCGCTGACCAGGAGCTCGGCCGTGTCGGCCAGGTCCGGGGGGACGGCGGGCAGCGCGGCTCGCACAAACCGCCGTGCCGACGCGGCGCTCTGCGGGGCGAGGGGAAACCGACGCGTCACTGCCTCCGGCGGATCGAGGTCGCCCATGGCACCAGTGTGCTGGTCCGGCCGTCCGGCAGCACGTCGGTCCCGCGCGCGGCCCGGGGATACGCCGCCGTACGGGCCGGACGGGCGTCCGGCGCCGCCGGCTCGTCCACCCGGCCGCGCGCCCCGGGACGGCCGGATGGAGCGGGCCGCGGGGAACCGGCGGCTCCCGTCGGCGCCGGTGAGCGACGACAGCGCGGCCGGGGTCCTGCTCGAAGAGCCCGGGGCGTGCGTGCCGCGCCCCGCGTCCGCGGCGCGGGCCGGGCGGCAGGCCCTAGGAGGCCGGCAGCACGTGGTCGCCGGTCTTGTCCGTGCTCAGGCACAGGGAGCACACCACCGCGTCGTGGGTGAGGCAGGCGGTGAGGTCCGGGCGCTCGTAGGACCGGCGGCAGACGTGGCAGTCGTAGGTGACGGCACTGGGGTTGCCGTCCGCGTCCAGCAGCGGCTCGGCGATGCCGTCGTCGGTGCGGCGCAGGTAGTACCGGCCCCGGGTGACGACGGCCGTCAGCGGGGTGAGGACGAACGCGATCAGGGCCGCGGCCACGGGGGAGTACGGCTGGAGGGTGTCGCCCAGGAGGTGGAAGTACATCGCGATGGACAGACCCGAGGCGGCGACGAAGGACACCACACCGACCGGGTTGACGGCGTACAGCATGCCGCGGCGGAACTCGGGCGCGTGCGGGGACAGCTTCAGCACGTACTTGTTGACCAGGATGTCGGTCGCGACGGTGACCACCCAGGCGATCGCGCAGTTCGAGTAGAAGCCGAGGACGCTGTTGAGGACGCTGAACATGTCGGCCTCCATCAGCGTGAGCGCGATGGCCAGGTTGACCAGGACGAACACCATGCGGCCGGGGTAGCGCCGGGTGACGCGCGTGCAGGAGTTGGTCCAGGCGAGGGAGCCGGAGTACGCGTTGGTCACGTTGATCTTGATTTGGCTGATCACGACGAGCGCCACGGCCAGCGGCACCACCATCCAGGACGGCATCATCGCGTCGAAGGCGCCCTGGAACTGCCGGATCGGCTCGGGCGCGGCGTCCGGCCCGGCCTCGGCCAGGATGTGGAGGGCGAGGAAGACGCCGATGGCCTGCTTCAGGGCGCCGAGCACCACCCAGCCGGGACCGGCCATGATCACGGCGGTCCACCAGCTCCGCCTGTTCGCCTCGGTCTTGGGCGGCATGAACCGCAGGTAGTCGATCTGCTCGCCGATCTGCGCGATGAGCGACAGGCACACGCCCGCGCCGAGCAGGACGGAGGCGGTGTTCACGCCGCCCTCGCCGTCGGTGCCCGCGTAGGAGAGGAAGCGGTCGACGGTGCCGGGGTCGGTGGCGATCAGATGGACCAGCGGGGCGACCATCAGCAGCAGCCACAGGGGCGTGGTCCACACCTGGAGCTTGCTGAGGGCCTTCATGCCGTAGATCACCAGCGGGATCACCATGAGGGTGGAGACGGCGTAGCCCAGCCACAGCGGCAGGCCCAGGCCGAGTTCGAGGCCCTGGGCCATGATCGCGCCTTCGAGGGCGAAGAAGATGAACGTGAAACTGGCGAAGATGACGCTGGTGAGGACCGATCCGTAGTAGCCGAAGCCGGAGCCGCGGGTGATCAGGTCGAGGTCGATGTTGTACCGGGCGCCGTAGTAGGAGAGCGGGAAGCCGGTGACGAAGATGACGGCGGCGGCCACGGCTATCGCGACCAGCGCGTTGCCGGTGCCGTGGGTCAGTCCGATGCCCGCCCCGATGGAGAAGTCGGCCATGTAGGCGATGCCGCCCAGCGCGGTCGTCGCCACGACCATCGGACTCCAGCGGCGGTAGCTGCGCGGGGCGAAACGGAGGGTGTAGTCCTCCAGCGTCTCCTCGGCCGCCCGGCCGGTCGTGGCCCGGACTGTCTCCGGCGCGGTCACCGGTCGTGAGTCTGTCGTGCTCATGTCATATCTCCTGGAGTGGGTGCCGGGGTGCCGGGGTGCGGGTGTGGTGCCCGACGGTCCCCCCGGCGTCGCCGGCAGGGTGGGGGAGCGGCGGGCGCGCCGCGCGGGGGATACGGGAATCAGCGCGGGGCGGGCGGCGCCGCCGGGCGTCCGCCGGAGCCGCACGGCCACCGCGCCGGCGCACCGGTGCGCGGCTGTCGCGCGTGCTCCTTCCGCCGCGAGCGGTACGCCGGCGCCGCGCGTTCGGCGGAGCGTGTGAACGGCGGTGTATACGGTTCTGCGCCCATGGCGGGACACCGTAGGAAGTGCTCATTACCCGGAAGTCCCGCCTGCAGTGAACGGGCTGTTACGGAAACCTCACCGCGTTCGGCGGGACGTGGTCACCGCCGCCCCGGTCCGCCCCCGGGAGCGGCGGACCGCCCCGGTGGCCGTGCCGGGGGGCGTGCGAGGACGGTCCGTGACGGTCCCGCAGCCCCTGCCCGTCCAGAACGAGTACGCCCTCGCCTCCGCCTTCGTCACGGACGACCGCCTGAAAACCCTCCCGTGGGACTGGCGGACACGGCCGGCCGGCACCGGCACACGGCCGCGGGGCGGCACGGCCGCCGGCGGCATCATGACCGGCATGGAAACCTTCGTCATCCCTCCCGCACGCATCGGCGAGCACCGGCTGCCCGACGGCAGACGCCTGGGCTGGGCGGAGTGGGGCCCGCCGGACGGCGTCCCCGTCCTGCTCTGCCCGGGAGCCGCCACCAGCCGTCACCTCGGCTTCGGCGGGGAGGCCGTGGCCGGACTCGGAGTACGGCTGATCTCCCTGGACCGGCCGGGGCTCGGTGTCTCCACCGCGTCACCGCGACGTACCCTCGCGGACTTCGCCGAGGACGTCCGCCTGTTCGCCGGGGACCGGAGCCTGGGCAGGCCCGCGGTCGTCGGCAACTCCCAAGGCGCCCCGTTCGCCCTGGCCTGCGCCGCGGCCGGGGTGGCCGGCGCCCTGGCGGTGGTCGCGGGAGCCGACGAGGTCGCCGCCCCGCACTTCGCCCCGGCGCTCCCCCCGGACCTGCGGCGCCTGGTGGAACTGACCCGGACCGACCCGGACGCCGCCGAGAAGGTGTTCGCGGGCTTCACCCCGCAGGCCATGTGGGACATGGTGATGGCCGGCAGCCCGGCCGTGGACCAGGCCGTGTACCGGGAGGAACGCTTCGCCGCCGCCTACCGCACCGCGCTCGGCGAAGCCTTCGCGCAGGGCCCCGGGGGATACGCCCGCGACACCGTCCTCGCCATGGGACGCTGGGACATCGACCTCTCGGCCGTCGCCGTGCCCGTGGACGTCTGGTACGGCGCGCAGGACCGCACCCACTCACCGGACCAGGGACGCACGCTGACGTCCCGGATACCGGGCGCCGTGCGCCACCTCGTCCCCGGCGCCGGCGGCGCCGTCCTGTGGACGCAGGCCCGCCCCATCCTGCGGACCCTCCTGCGGCACGTCCGGGAAACGGGCTGACGGCCGCAGGACCCGCGGAAGCCGGGTCCCCCGGCTCGCCGGT
The DNA here is from genome assembly GCF_040628835.1 of Streptomyces sp. NPDC006134. Lineage (NCBI taxonomy): Bacteria > Bacillati > Actinomycetota > Actinomycetes > Kitasatosporales > Streptomycetaceae > Streptomyces > Streptomyces sp. NPDC006134. The sequence goes on from NZ_JBEXTV010000020.1 coordinate 55,589, forward strand.
GCGGCCTCGCGCGCGCCCCGGGGCCGGGCCCGGGACGGTGGACCGGTGAGGGACGACCCTCTGTCCGGAGCGGGCCGCCCCTTGCCGGGACGAGACGCCCCTCCTTGCCTACCGGAACGGGCTGCCCCTTGCCGGGACGAGACGTCCCTCCTTGCCTACCGGAACGGGCTGCCCCTTGCCGGGACGAGACGTCCCTCCTTGCCTACCGGAACGGGCCGCCTCCGGCCGGCCGCCACCGGGCCCTCGTCGCACGCTTGCTTTTGCCCACCGGGTGACGGATAACTCTGTCGTCGGCCCCGAAGCAGGCGAGCGGGCGGGCCGGCCTCGGTGTGCTCCTCGTCCGCCCGCAGCGGGATCGCCCGGCCGGCCGGACAGGCGCGGTCCCGCGGGGCGGGGAACCGCCGGCGGCGGTCCCCGGACGACGGCAGGGGAAGAGATGTCACAGCGCAGTGACCTCCGGCGGCGCAGGGCCGCCCTGGAAGACGAGTGGTCCCGCTGGGTGCCGCGGCTGAGGACGGCCACCGTCCCGCCGTACGGCGGAGCGCTGCGGCCGGAGGTCACCGCCTCGTGGGCGCGGTCCCTCGGCAGCGTGGACCCGGCCCGGGACAGCGCGCCGGGCTGCGGCTCAGGCACGGTGTCCGAGCGGTGGGCCGCCTCCCCGCTGCGCCGGCCGGTCCACGACCTGGCGGGCGAACTGCACAGCATCGCCCACGACGCCGGGTTCGTCACCGCCGTCACCGACGAGTCCGGCACCATCCTGTGGACCTGCGGCGGGCGGACCATGCGGCGCCGTGCCGAGCGGGTCAACTTCGCGCCGGGAGGCCGCTGGGACGAGCCCGCCATGGGGACCAACGCCCTGTCCCTCGCCTTGCGCACAGGCCGCCCCAGCACCGTCTTCTCCGCCGAGCACCTCGTGACGGCGCTGCACGGCTGGGTCTGCTACTGCGCGCCGGTGCGCGGCCCCGACGGCCGCGTCCTGGGCGTGCTGGACCTGTCCACCACCTGGGACCGCTCGCACCCGCTGGCCATGTCCACCGTGCGTTCGCTGGTCACCGCCATCGAGGGCAGGCTGCGCACCGAGTCCCCCGCCCCGGCCGCGCCCGGCCCGGTACGGCTCACCTGCCTGGGCACCGAGCGCGCCGAACGCGACGGCGCCCCGCTGCCCCTGCGCCCGCGTCAGCTGGAGATCCTCACGCTCCTCGCCCTGGAGCCGCGCGGCTTCACGCCCGAACGCCTGCGCGAGGCACTCCACGGCGACCGGCCCGTGACCGCGTCCACCGTCAAGGCCGAGATCTCCCACCTGCGGCGTGCCCTCGGCGGCGGCATCACCCCCCGCCGCTACGCGCTGACCCTCCCGGTCGCCTGCGACGCCGCCGACGTCCTGCGCGCCCTGGAACGGGGCGACCTGACCACCGCCCTGCGCCACTACCGGGGACCGCTGCTGCCCCGCTCCGAGGCACCGGGCCTCGTCGAGTGGCGGGCCCGGCTGGAGGTCGCCGTGCGGGAGGCGGTGCTGGCGGGGCCCCGGCCCGAACCCGCCCTGCGCTACGGCGCGTGCGCCCCGTACGACGCCGAGGTGCACGAACACGCGCTGCGCCTGCTCCCTCCCGGCGACCCGCGCCGCCCGATCGTGGCCGGCCGGCTGCGCACCGCCCTGAACGACTGAGACCCGGCCCGCCGTTCACCGGCAGGCCCGGCGCCAACCTCACGCCAACCTCGCGGCGGCACAGTGAACCGCGTCACGGCGGCCCGGACCGGCCGCCGTACCACCGCACCCGCCATCCTCCGAGGAGAGCAGCCATGGTGTACGCGCAGCCCGGGACCGACGGCGGCATCGTCGAATTCGCCCGCCGCTACGACAACTTCATCGGCGGGGACTGGGTCGCCCCCGCCGAGGGCCGCTACTTCGGCAACCCGTCGCCGGTGACCGGCGAGGTCTTCTGCGAGGTCGCCCGTTCCTCCGCCCCCGACGTCGAACGCGCGCTGGACGCCGCCCACGCCGCCGCTCCCCGGTGGGGCCGCACGTCCGCCGCCGAGCGCGCCCGGGTGCTGAACCGCGTCGCGGACCGGATCGAGGAGAACCTCGAGAAGATCGCCGTGGCCGAGACCTGGGAGAACGGCAAACCCGTACGCGAGACCCTGGCCGCCGACATCCCGCTCGCCGTGGACCACTTCCGCTACTTCGCGGGCGTGGTGCGCGGACAGGAGGGCAGTGTCGCCGAGATCGACGCGGACACGGTTGCCTACCACTTCCACGAGCCGCTGGGCGTGGTCGGCCAGATCATCCCGTGGAACTTCCCCGTCCTGATGGCCGCGTGGAAGCTCGCCCCCGCCCTCGCCGCGGGCAACTGCGTGGTCATCAAGCCCGCCGAGCAGACCCCGGCCAGCCTGCTGCTGGTGATCGACCTGATCGCCGACCTGCTCCCGCCGGGCGTGGTCAACGTCGTCAACGGCTTCGGCGTGGAGGCCGGCAAGCCCCTCGCCTCCAGCCCGCGCGTCGCCAAGGTGGCCTTCACCGGCGAGACCACGACCGGCCGCCTGATCATGCAGTACGCGAGCGAGAACATCATCCCCGTCACGCTGGAACTGGGCGGCAAGAGCCCGAACATCTTCCTGCCGGACGTGGCCGCCGCCGACGACGACTTCCTGGACAAGGCGGTCGAGGGCTTCGTGATGTTCGCGCTGAACCAGGGCGAGGTGTGCACCTGCCCCTCCCGCGCCCTGGTCCACTCCTCGATCTACGACGACTTCATGGCGCGCTGCGTCGCCCGCACCGAGGCCATCACCGGCGGGAACCCGCTCGACCCGGCCACCATGATCGGGGCGCAGGCGAGCAACGACCAGTACGAGAAGATCCTCTCCTACATCGACATCGGCCGGAAGGAGGGCGCCGAACTCCTCACCGGCGGCAGCCCGCGCACGGTCGACGGCCTCGACGGCGGCTACTACATCGAGCCGACCATCTTCCGGGGCACCAACGACATGCGGATCTTCCAGGAGGAGATCTTCGGCCCGGTCGTGTCCGTGACGACGTACGACTCGGTGGACGAGGCCGTCGAGATCGCCAACGACACGCTGTACGGCCTCGGCGCCGGCGTGTGGACCCGGGATGGGAACACCGCCTACCGGCTCGGCCGCGCGATCAAGGCCGGACGGGTGTGGACCAACTGCTACCACGCCTACCCGGCGCACGCGGCCTTCGGCGGCTACAAGAAGTCCGGCATCGGCCGCGAGACCCACAAGATGATGCTGGACCACTACCAGCAGACGAAGAACCTGCTGGTGAGCTACGCGCCGCAGAAGCTCGGGTTCTTCTGATGGCCGCGCGGGTGACGCGAGTGGAGCTGACCGGGGCCGCCGAGGAACTGGTACGCGACCTGACGCGACGGCACGGGCCGGTGATGTTCCACCAGTCGGGCGGCTGCTGCGACGGCAGCGCGCCCATGTGCTACCCGCGCGGCGAGTTCCGGGTCGGCGGCTCGGACGTCCTGCTCGGCCGTGTCGCCGGTGACACGCCGTTCTGGATGAGCGCCGACCAGTACGCCCGCTGGCGGCACACCCGTCTCACCGTCGACGTGGTCCCGGGCCGGGGCGGCGGCTTCTCCCTCGAAGCTCCCGACGGCGTGCGCTTCCTGCTCCGCTCACGGCTGCTCACCGCTGAGGAACGGCAGCGGGTGGACGCGGAGCCGCCGTTGCCGACGGGGGCCGGTCGGGAGACCGGCTGACCGGAAGACCGGCTGTCCGGAAGACCGGCTTACCGGGAGATCGGCTCACCGGGAGATCGGCTCACCGGGAGACCGGCTGTCCGGGTGACCGGCTGACCGCGCGGTGCCGCGGAGCGGCCGGTGGCGGCAGGGAAAGGGGCGGGCGCGGGGCAGGGCGCCCGCCCTTTCCCCGCGTACGGGAACCATGCCGCTGTGACGGCCGTTCACTCAAGGGACCGCGAACAGCGGGACGACGACCGAGTCCGGACGGACAGCGGCAGAAGCAGAGGTGGCGTCAGTGGCGATGTGGGACCGGCTCAAGGACCAGGCCAAGAACCTTCAGCAGGCCCAGAGCGCCCGGGCAGGAGGGGGGCACGGCGCCGCCGGTCCGGGACCCGGCGGCGGGCACGGCCGGGGACCGGCCGCCTCCACGGGCTCCAAGGCCCAGTTGATCGGACTGCTGAAGTCCCAGCTCGCCTCGGCCCGGACCGAGCTCAAGAGCGGTGCCTACCGGGACGCCAGCATGGCGATGTGCGCCCTGGTCGCCGCGGCGGACGGATCGGTGGAGCCGGCGGAGCGGCAGCGCGTGGAGGAGCTCATCGTCTCCAACGAGGTCCTGCGGAACTTCCCGGCCGAGCAGCTCCGGCAGAGGTTCAGCCGGCACATCGACCGGCTCCTCGCCGACTTCCCCACGGGCAGGGCCGAGGCGCTGCAGGAGATCGCCAAGGCGGCCAAGAAGCCGGTGGAGGCCCGCGCGGTCGTCCAGACCGGCATCGTCGTCGCCGGCGCCGACGGGTACTTCGAGCCCTCGGAGCAGGCCGCGGTCCGCGACGCCTGCGCCGCCCTCGGCCTGTCGCCCGCGGAGTTCGGCGTCTGAGCCACCGTTCACGGCACACGCGCCGCGGCCACGGTCCGCACCGCCCGCCCGGCGCGTCCCTGAAGGCCGGGCGGCGCACTGCCGGGCACGCAGGGAGAGGCTGAGCGTGCCGGTGCGGCCGGACGGCGCGTGAGGGAGCGTCCGCCGGTGCCCGGCCCGAGGTGGGCCCGGGGCCGATCGCACCGCCGCTGCCGGCACGGCCCTGACGCCGGTCCGTCCGGCACGCGGACCGCCGCAGGACGCACCGGCCGACGGGCGGCTGCCGCGTGCCGCCCGTCTGCTCGGTTACCGTGTGCCGCCCGCCCGGCTGCTGTGTGCTGCCCGTCCGGCTGCGTGCCGTCCGCCTGGCTGTCGCGTGCCGCCTGCCCGGCGGCGGGACCGGCCCGGACCGGTGCCGCACACCGCTCCTCGGGCGGCCCGGTCTCGCCGGTCTCCGCAGGTCTTTGCCGTCCTCCGCGGCTCCCCGCCCCCTCCCCCCGCCGGTCTCCCGTCAGTGGCCCGGAGCGGTCGCCATCGGCGGGAGCGAGGCGGCGGCAGGATTCAGCGGCCGTGCGTCACCAGGCGCAGGCCGCCCGTCAGTTCGCGCAGGCACCGCACCACCAGCCGCGCCGGGGAGTCCTCCTCGGCGGCCTTTTCGCCCGTGACCGCCCACGTCTCCAGCGCCACCCGGATCGCATCGGTCGCCGCGGCGGCGACCAGCCGCACCTCCAGCGGGTCGGCGTCCGGCCCCGCCAGACGTGCCACCACCGGCACCAGCTTCTCCTCGGACTCCTGGTTGACCCGGTACCACACGGCCCGCAGGGCCGGATCGTCCTGGGCCGCCCGCAGCAGCCCCCGTGTCCACCGCAGCCCCTCGCCGGCCACGTCGTCCGGTGTGGACAGGGAAGCGACGGCCGCCGACTCCAGAGCCTGCGAGAGGCCGGTGCCGGGACCCGCCTCGGCGAGCAGCGCGCGCCAGCGGTCCCCACCGGACGACAGCAGCGGCCCGACCGCGTCCTGCTTGCTGCGGAAGTACCGGTAGAAGGTCCGCAGCGCCACCCCGGCCCGGCCCGCGATCTCCTCGGCGGTCGTCCCGTCGGGTCCCTTCATGGCGAACAGCTCCGCCGCCGCCCGCGCGATGTCGAGCTGGGTCGCGGCCTTGCGGCGCTCGGTCAGGGAGGGCGAGGCGGCGGTGCGGGACCTGTGGGGCTGGCTCATGAGGGGAAGCCTACGCGGCACGGGCAGATGTAGGCACGAAATGCCGAAATGGCAAAACGTGCCACTTGGGCGTACCGTGAACGTCGAGCGGCCCGCCGGCTGCCGTGCCCGCACCCCGAGGCCGGGCTTCCACGCACCACCAGGGAGACGAAATGAACCGCTACGAAGGCCGCCGCGCGCTGATCACCGGCGGCGGTTCGGGCATCGGCCAGGCCACCGTGCTGCGCCTGCTGGCGGAGGGCGGCAGCGTCGTCGCGGCCGACGTCAGCGAGGCCGGACTGAAGGACACCGTCGCCCGGGCCGGTGCCGGCGCCGAGCGCCTGACCACGGTCGTCGTGGACATCGCCGACGAGGCGTCCGTCCGCCGGGCCGTCGCCGCCGCCCTCGCGGCCCTCGGCGGCCTGGACGTCCTGGTCAACGCGGCCGGCATCCTGCGCTCCTCGCACACCCACGAGACGTCCCTCGCCGACTTCACCAAGGTGATCTCGGTCAACCTGACCGGCACGTTCCTGATGATCCGCGAGGCGATACCGGCGCTCCTGCGGGGCACTGCCCCGGCCGTCGTGAACTTCAGCTCGACGTCCGCGATGTTCGCCCACCCCTACATGGCGGCGTACGCGGCGAGCAAGGGCGGCATCCAGTCGATGACGCACGCGCTGGCCGCCGAGTACAGCAAGCAGGGCATCCGGTTCACCGCCGTGCAGCCCGGTTCCATCTCCTCCGGCATGACGGACGGCTCCGGGCAGAGCCGGCAGAGCCAGGGGCCCGGCCTGCCCGAGGACACCGACTGGAGCCTGTTCGCGAAGCTGTCGCCCGCGCTCGGGGAAGGGTTCGCCGGGCCGGAGGCCGTGGCCGGTGTGGTCGCCATGCTCGCCTCGGAGGACGGCAGGTTCATCACCGGCACCGAGATCCGGATCGACGGCGGAACCCACTTCTGAGGCGGAACCCGCTTCCGCGGGCGCCGCGCCGCACGCCCCCGCCGGGGCACCGCCGGCGGGAAGGTCAGTGCCGTCGTGCGCGGTACAGGTCGCGCAGGAGGGCGATCTCGGCCCCGTGGTGCAGCAGCTCCTGGTTGACCCACCACACGATGCCGGCGAACGGTTCCTCCGGGTCGCTGCCGTGGGGGTAGGTGCAGTACCCGACGGTGTCGAGCGCGGCGTCGTCGACGCCGAGCAGCGCCTCGCGCCAGGCCGCGGCGCCGGTGTCGAAGGCGGCGACCGCGTCGGCGGCGTTCCCGCTCACCGGGCAGTCGTCCCGGGTCAGCGCGTGGCTGCCGGCGGTGTGGTCGGCGCGCAGGACCAGCATCTCGCCGAGGTGGCTCAGACGCCACGCGAGGGTGGTGAAGGGCGGCGGCCAGGGGTGCGGATACGGCGCGGCGTCGCGCCCCCAGTCACCGGCACCGGCCAGGAGAGTCGCCCGCGGCCCCGGCCCGTCCGCACGCCGTCGTACGGACCAGCAGTCCGGCACCGGCTCCCAGAAGTACTCGTCGTCGGTCAGGGGAGCGACCTGGATCTCCGTCCCGTCGCCGCTGTCCACGACGGGCCCTGCCAGGCGTTCGACGAGCCGTCGGCGGGCGAAGTCGAACTGTTCGAGCAAGGGGGCCAGGCGGGGTGGGATCACCGGAGACTCCTGTGGCGGGGCGGGCCGGTCGGCCGGGGGCGGAGGAACGGTCCGCCGGTCCGTCACCCTGTCACATCCGCCGTCCTCCGCGCGCCTTGTTTTCTCCGGGACGTCCCCGGAGCGGAGATCACAGCACCACCACGCCCAGCGGGCGGTCGCCCACGGCGAGGCGTGTCACCCCGGCCGTCTCCAGGTCGACGACGCTGATGCCGTCCCAGTGGCCGTCGCGGGTGAAGCCGCCCGTGACGTAGGCGGTGCGGCCGTCGGCCGACAGGGCGACCGACTCGTGCGGCCCGTCCAGCGGGATGATCCGCTCCCGCCCGCCGGGGGCGCGGACGGTCAGGGACGGACCCTCGTCCTCGGACGGGTCGATCGGGCCGGTGCCGACCACGTACAGGGTGCCGTCCCGGCCGACCGCCACCCCGTGCTGGTGGGTGTCGGCGGTCATGCGCTCGATACGGACCCGGCCGGTGCCGGGGTCGACCACGGCCAGGCGTTCGCCCTCGAACGGGAGCAGGAGAGCGCCGTCGGACGGGCGTACGGCGGTGTAGTGCGGCTTGAGCCAGGAGCCGAGGCCGCCCTCGGTGCCGTACGGGGCCACCTCGATACGGCGGGCCGACCGGTCGGCGGTGTCGACGACCGTGACGTCGAAGGAGTCGTGGCCGGTGACGTAGACGTGGCGGCCGTCGGGGGAGACGTCGACATCGAAGGGGCGGCGCCCGACCGGCACCGTCCCGGTCACCTCCCGTTTCCCGGCGTCGATCACCTCCAGTGCGCCCCGGCCGCCGGGGACGTTCACTCCGACGTAGACCCGGCCGCCGTCCGGGGAGAGCGCGATGCCCATGCCGCCGCCCCGGTACTCCCCGGTCGTCACCGGGCCCGTGTCCGTCGTGTACGGGATCAGCGCGGTGCGCTCCCGGGCGCGGGTGTCGACGACGGCGACCCCTTCGGCCGTCGCCACCCAGGCTGTGCCGTCGTCGCCGACCGCGATCCCGTACGGCGCCGTACCGGCCTCCACCGAGCCGAGACCGGCCGCGTCACCGCGCCGGGCGGGGTCGACGAAGGTGACCGTGTCGGCGCCGAAGTCCGTGACCAGCAGGGCCCCTTCGGGCAGGCGCGCCGTACCCGGGGGCCGCTGCGAGGCGCTCGTGTCCTGCGGGGACGGCGTGGGGCCCGGTGCGGCCGGGGTGCCGTCGCCGCCCGCGCATCCGGCCAGGGTCAGGGCCAGCACCGCGGTCAGTGCGGTGGACCACGCCGTGAGGACCGTGGCCCCGGAGCGGATACCGCTCGTCATCGTCTGCTCTCCGTTCGCTCTCCACTGCATCGGACCGGGCATCGCGACGGCACCGGCGCGCCGCCCCGTGTCCGGCCGCCGCCCGCCGGGGAGGGCGACGGCCGGGGAGCGCACCGAGCGGTGGGGTCAGCGGCTGATCGCCGCGACCCCGGCCCGGGCGAACTTCTCGTCCAGGTCGCCGGACGGGGCACCGGCGACGCCGATGCCCGCGATCGGCGCGTTGCCGTACGCCACCGGGGCGCCGCCCGCGAGGAAGAGCGTGTTCGGGATGTCCTTCAGGTTCGGGGCGTTCTCCAGCCGCTTGGCCAGCTCGGACGTGGGCGCGTTCCAGGAGACGGAGGTGTACGCCTTCCGGATGGCGGACTCGTACGACTGCGGGCCGGCACCGTCACCGCGCAGGGTCACGACGGTGTTGCCGTTGCGGTCCACGACCGCGACCGTCACACGCTGCCCTTCCTTCTCGGCGGCGTCCAGCGCGGCCCGGGCGGCGTCGGTGGCGGCGTCCACGGTGAGGTGGTTGCTGGTGGTCGTGGTCTTGGCCTTCAGCGCGGCCGGGGCCACGGCCGGGGCGGCGGCCTGGGTGTCGGCGGAGGCGGAGACCGCGCCGAAGACCCCGGCGCCGACCGCCGCGACGGCCGCGGTGGAGGCGACGACCTTGGCGCGGGTGGAGAACTTCTTGGCCTTGTGCTGCATGGGCGGGCAACTCCCTGTCGTCTTGCGTCTCTCGCGTGTCTCACGTCGGAGGCACAGCGCTCCGTGCGCTGTGCCTCCAGCCTCCGCCCGCATCCCCCGCGGACCCGTCGGCGTACCGGCTGGTCCCGGCGCGCGGGACGGCTGACGGCTCTGTCGTCCGATCGGATGACCCCGGTGCCGCATCCCGGTGCGCGGCGTCCACGAGTGTCAAGAAAAACGGAATACCATTTTTGGGTGGTGGAAAGCTCTCTGTCCGCTCTTGGGGCGGGAAAACAGGAAGTGAGTCACTGCCCCTTACGAGAGTCCGGCACTTTGGTATACAAAAACTTCAGCCTCGCCGTGCCTCGCGCCGACGCCTCCCACCGATCCCACCAGCCCTCCAGGAGCCGCCATGTGTCTCGCGCCCACCCCGCCCCCTGCGAACCGGATCACGCGACGCGGCGTGCTGGCCGGTGCCGCCGTCCTGGCGGGCACCGCGGCCGCACTCTCCGCCGCGGGCCCCGCGGCGGCCGCACGCCCGCCGGGGCGCCGCACGGGACGCCGCCCCGGCGGGCGATCTGGTGATCGAGGGCGGCACGCTGCTCGACCCGGCGACGGGCGAGGTGACCGAGGACGCGGTCGTCGTGATCCGCTCGGGAAAGGTGCACAGTGCCGGGCCGCGCCGCAGGGGCGGCATCCCCGCGAGCGTCCCCCGCCTCGACGCGCACGGCCGCAGGGCGCTCAGGTCGTGGACGGCGGCGGACGCATCGCCCTGCCGTCCCTGGTCGACGCGCACATCCACCCCGACAAGACGACGTGGGGCGGTCCCTGGGTCCCCCGCAGGCCCGCCGCCACGATCACCGACTTCGCCGCCCAGGACGTGGAACTGTTCCACGGCCAGCGGCGCCCCGTCGCGGAACGGGCGTACGGACTGATGGCGCACGCCGTCAACCCGGGGCACCCGGGCGATGAGAGCGCACGTGGACGTCGCCCCGGCCTACGGCATGGCCGGCGTGGAGGGCGTCGCCGACGCGCGCGAGCGGCCGGCGCACGCTCTGGACGTGCAGATCGTCGCCTTCCCCCAGCACGGCGTCGTCCGCGCACCGGGGACGGCCGCCCTGCTCACGGAAGCCGCGCGCAGCGGCGCCGTGGACATCGCCGGAGGCATCGACCCGATCGGTTTCGACGGTGCCATGGAAGAGCAGCTCGACCTGGTCTTCGGTCTCGCGGACCGCTACGGCACCGGAGTGGACATCCATCTGCACGACACGGACGCCAAGGGCCTGACCGTGCCGCGCGCCATCGTCGACCGCACCCGGGCGCTGTCCCTGCACGGCAAGGTCACCGTCAGCCACGTCTTCTGCCTGCCCGGCCTGTCCGACGGCGAACTCGCCTCATTCGCGGACGTCTTGGCCGAACTGGGCATCTCCCTGACGGCCGTGGCGCCGAGCCGGCCCCTCGTCCTGCCCGTGGACAAGCTGCGCGCCCACGGGGTCGTGGTCGGCCTCGGCTCCGACGGAGTACGCGATGCCTGGAGCCCCTTCGGCAACGCCGGCATGGTGCACCGCGCGCACCTGCTGGGCTGGGTGACGGACGTCCGGCTCGGCGAAGAACTCGCCGCCTGCTACGAGGCCGCCGCCCACGGCGGTTCCGGCGTGATGAGCCTGCCGCGGTCCGACCTCACCCCGGGCAGCCCGGCCGATTTCGTCCTTGTGCAGGGCGAGTGCCTGCCCCAGGTCGTCGTCGGCATGCCTCCCCGCGACATGGTGGTGCGCGGCGGCACCGTCGTGGCCCGCCACGGCCGGCTCGTCCCCGGCGCCTCCCGGGCGGCCGGCGCGTCCTGAGCGGGCCGGCCCGGAGCGCGGGCCCTCGGGCCACCGGCCGGCGCGGGGACCTCCCGCCGTCGGCCGGTGCGCAACGGGCGTTCGCTAAGGTCGCTGTGCCGGGGAGTTCCGCGGCACAACGGCACCGCGCCCCGTCGTGCCGCGGGTCTGGACGAGAGAAGGACGACGATGACTGCCTCTGGGGACTTCACCCCCGAGTCGGAGCGGGTGACGCGCCAGTTGCGCGACGAGATTCTCGACGGCGTGCGCCGGCCGGGCAGCCGGCTGGTCGAACGGGAGCTGGCCGAGCACCTGGGCGTGAGCCGGCTTCCCGTCCGGGACGCCCTCAAGGCGCTCGTGGCCGAAGGGCTCGTGACACCCCGGCCCCGCACCTGGGCGGTGGTCCGGGAATTCACCCCCACCGATGTCGCCGACCTCGACGAAGTCCGCTCGGCCCTGGAAACCCTGTCCTTCCGGCTCGCCGCGCAGCGGCACACCCGCGCCGGCCTGGAGAAGCTGCGGGCCGACCTGGACGCGGAGCTGGCGGCGGCGCGCGCCGGCGACGCGGTGGCCGCCCGCCGGGCGGCGGCCGACTTCCACCAGACGGTCACCTCCCTGGCGGCCAACGAGCTCCTGAGCGAACTCGAACGCGTCCTGCGCAGCCGGATGCGGTGGCTCCTGGGCCAGCACGACGACCTGCTGGGCATCGCGCTGGAGCACGAGGCCCTCTACCGGGCCATCGCGGAACGCGATGTGGAAGGCGTCGAGGCGCTGGTACGGAAACACCTGGCGACCAGCCGCAGCGCGGTCATGAGGCACCGGCAGCAGAGCCGGGCTCAGAGCCTCTGACGGAACGCGGGGTGACCGTGGGCCCGTGGGCCGGGGCGCCTCGGTCGCTCTGACAGGAGGAAACGAGACCTCCGGCCGCGGGCACGACCGCTGCCGCCACCAGGTCCGGGCGAAGGGCGTCGGACGCGCCATCGCGCGCCAGGGGACCGAGCACGGTCCCGGCCCCGGGAAGACGGCCCGGCGGCACCGCAGGCCGAGACCGAGGCGCGGCACCGGGTTCATCGCCCGACACCACCCGGATCAACGCCTCTGCCGACGGCGCCTCCATCGGACCTCTTCAACCTGCCGCCCACTTGGTATACCATCTCGGCCAAGCGGTCGGATGATCCTGTGAGGTGCCTGGAAAGCCGAAGAGTCCTCCCGTCGTCGCGGCCTCGGCGTGCACCACGGCCTTGGCCGGAGTGCCGATTCCAGCGCCCGGCGCAGGGTGGCGGCAGGTGAGGAATCCGAACGGGCAGGGGAAAGGGATCCGCACGCTTTTCCGTCGGAAACTCCACCCTGCGATTTCGGGCGAGGTGCGCCTCCGCGGAGTTTCCGCCCCGGATTCCCCGGGGCGGCGGAGGGGCAGGATTTCCGTGCCGCCGTTCCCTTCGAGTGGCGCGCTCGGCGGCGCGCGACATACTCGCTCGGGAACCTCGCCGCCGGAGTTTCCTGCGGCCCGGACGAATGTTTTCGACGGCCGCCGGGCAGGCTGGACCGGGTGGCTCCCCATCGGCTGGAATCGATGTTTCGCTCTTTCCTCGCGGGGTATCCGGCCGTTCGCCGCCAAGGCCGGCGGCAAGTGCTGCTTCCACGGTGTCACCACGCTGTTTCCGCACTTCATCCACGTCCCTGGCGGGACTTCCAACTCGTCACCGCGCACCCCTTGACGGTGCTGTAGGCGAAAACTACGTTCTCTTCAGCGGAAGTTAACTTCCATTTCGTGGAATCCCCTGAAGTTCCCGCCTCCCCCTCCCGGAGCCCTCATGACTGCCGTGGATGACCGGTCGTCCGTGGAAACCAGCAATTCCGCCAGTTCCGGCCTGTACACGTACGATCTCGCCCCGACGAAGAAAGAAGGACGCCGCTGGGGTGCCTACAACGTCTTCACGCTCTGGGCCAACGACGTACACAGTCTGGGAAACTATGCGTTCGCCATCGGCCTCTTCGCGCTGGGGCTCAACGTATGGGGCATCCTGACGGCCTTCGCACTCGCCTCCGTCCTTCTTTTCCTCCTGCTGACCCTGTCCGGCTTCATGGGGTACAAGACGGGTGTTCCTTTTCCCGTCATGAGCCGTGTCGCGTTCGGCGTCAACGGGGCGAAAGTACCGGCCGGCGTCCGCGGCATCGTCGCCATCGCCTGGTTCGGTATCCAGACCTACCTCGCCGCCTCCGTGCTCGGCACCCTCCTCGTGGCGATGTTCCCGGAGCTGGGCCGCCTGGACACCGGCTCCCTGCTCGGCCAGTCGACGCTCGACTGGATCACCTTCATGACCCTGTGGGGCCTCCAGGTGCTCATCGTCAGCTACGGCATGCAGATGATCCGGCGGTACATGGCCTTCGCCGCACCCACCACCCTGATCACCATGTGCGCCCTCGCGGCCTGGATGTTCTTCCGCGCGGACGGCTCCATCTCCCTGTCCGTCGACGACCCGTTCACCGGCGGCGAGATGTGGCTGCAGATCTTCCAGGCCGCCGCGCTGTGGGTGGTGATCTACGGGACGTTCGTCCTCAACTTCTGCGACTTCACCCGCTCCGCCAAAAGCCGCGCCTCCATCGTCCGCGGCAACGTCATCGGCATCCCGGTGAACATGCTCTTCTTCGCCGTCATCGTGGCCGTCCTCAGCGGGGCCCAGTTCAAACTGGACGGCCAGGTCATCACCAGCCCCACGGACATCGTCCGGACCATCCCCAACATGGCCCTGCTGGCCACGGCCTCACTCGCGCTCATCGCCCTGACGGTGGCCGTGAACCTGCTGGCCAACTTCGTGGCCCCGATCTACGCCCTGGTCGACCTCTTCCCCCGCCGGCTGAACTTCCGCCGCGCCGGCCTGGTGAGCGCGGTCCTCGGGCTCGTCATCACGCCCTGGAACCTCTACAACAGCCCGGTCGTGGTCAACTACTTCCTCGGCGGGCTCGGCGCCCTGCTCGGACCCCTCTTCGGCGTGATCATGGCGGACTACTGGCTGCTGCGGAAGTCCCGGGTGAACGTCCTCGACCTCTACACCGAGGACGCGCAGGGGGAGTACCACTACCGCCGCGGCTGCAACCCGCGGGCCGTCGCCGCCTTCGTCCCCAGCGCGGCGATCGCCGTCGTCGTGGCCCTCGTGCCCGCCTTCCACGCCGCGGCCGGCTTCTCCTGGTTCGTCGGCGCCCTCCTGGCCGCCGCGCTGTACACGGTCATCGCCGACCGCACCGTGCCGATGCGGGACGTGGACGGCGAGTCCATCGCCGTCGCCGCGGAATGACCCATCCAGCAGAAAGCAGAGCCATGCGCATCCTCGTCGTCAACGTCAACACCACGCAGTCCATGACCGACTCGATCGGCGAGCAGGCGGCCGGCGCCGCGTCGCCGGGCACCGAGATCGTCCCCCTCACCCCGCCCTTCGGCGCGGAATCCGTCGAGGGCAACTACGAGAGCTACCTCGCCGCCGTCGCCGTGATGGAGGCCGTCCGCACCCACCCGGAACCGTTCGACGCCGTCATCCAGGCCGGGTACGGCGAACACGGCCGGGAAGGGCTCCAGGAACTGCTCGACGTCCCGGTCGTCGACATCACCGAGGCCGCCGCGAGCACCGCCCGGTTCCTCGGCCGCAGCTACTCCGTCGTCACGACCCTCGACCGCACGGTCCCGCTGATCGAGGAGCGCCTTCACACGGCCGGGCTGAGCGCACGCTGCGCCTCGGTCCGCGCCAGCGGACTCCCCGTCCTCGCGCTGGAGCAGAACGAGGAAGCGGCCGTGGACGCCATCGCCGAACAGGCCGTACGGGCCGTCCGGGAGGACCGGGCGGAGGTCGTCTGCCTGGGCTGCGGGGGCATGTCGGGCCTTGCCGAACGCGTGGGAGAACGTACCGGGGTGCCCGTCGTCGACGGGGTGACCGCCGCCGTCACGATCGCCGAGTCCCTCGTCCGCCTCGGGCTGTCCACGTCCAAGGTGCGCACCTACGCGCCACCGCGGCCCAAGCGGATCCTCAACTGGCCCGTGCAGGCCGGCTGACGCGGCGGACACCGGGAACCGGCGCGTCGCCCGGGTGCCGGACGCAGACGCGCCCCGCACGCGCTCCCGGCCGGCACCGCACCGTCGCACCGGCCCCGGCGAAGGGGACGATGCGAACGGCGGAGCGTGGTGCGGGCGCCGGCCGGCCGATGCGCCGCCCGCACGTCCGGATCAGCCGACGATCGGCGAGACGGCGACGCAGCCGGCGACCTGGACCGCGCCCGCGCCGGACTTCTCGGCGATGGCCTTGCCCTTGTACACGATCTTGCAGGAGAGCTTTCCGGAGTCGTCGGTGAGGTCCACGGCCACCGGCATGACGGTCGGCGCCTCGATGCCGCGCAGCGTCACCGTCTTCTTCCACGGCAGCGTGGGGTTCTGCACCGACTCCAGCTTGGGATCGGCCGCGTCGCCACCGCCCGCGTTGTACTCGATCGAGTCGACCTTGTCGCCGGTCACCTCGTACGTGACCTGGTACTCCTCGCTGATCTGCTTGTCGACCTCCTTGTTCACCTCTTCCTCGACCTGCTTGGTGGCCTCGTCGGCGATGTCGGAGCAGGCGCCGAGGCCGAGGACGAGGCCGCTCGCGACGAGCGCGGAGGCGACGGAGCGGCTGATGCGGTTCATTCGGGACGACCCCCCAGGTCACGCGGACTGTGCATGCACAGACAACAGTAAAGACTGGGTCAAGTCAACGTGTTGTCAAGTGGTGGGGAACCCCTGGCCGGGGCGTTCCCGGCCGGCCGCGGAGACCGCACGGTCCGGGCGCGGCCGGGAAGCCGTTCCCCGGGTCAGCCCACCGTGGGCGTGACGGCGCGGCCGGCCGCCTCCTTCCGGGGCCGTACGGTCATCAGCAGAGTCCGGGGACGTACCGTGGCCCGGGCCACCGGGCGCACGGACTGCCCCCGCAGGCCGAGCCGTACCCGGCGGACGATCGTCGCGACGGCGGTGACCAGTTCGGTCAGCGCGAACCGGTCGCCGATGCACTTGTGCTTGCCCGCGCCGAAGGGGAGGAACGCCCCGGAGGGAGGCGGCTGTTCGCTGTCCAGCCAGCGGTCGGGGTCGAAGACCTCCGGGCGGGGGAACAGGGCGGGGTCGCGGTGGAGGGCGTGCTGGCAGTACGCGAGTTCGGTGCCGGCGGGCAGGGTCCAGGGGCCGAGGCGCGTGTCGGTGACGGCCCGCCGGGTGACGAGCCAGCCGGTGTGGTGCAGCCGCAGCGTCTCGTCGATGACACGCCGCAGGTACGGGAGCCGGGTGACGTCCTCGAAGGCGACCGGCCTGTCGCCCAGGACCTCGTCGAGTTCGGCCAGGACGCGCGCCTCGATCCCGGGGTGGCGGGCGAGTTCGTACAGGATCCAGGAGAGGACGGAGGCGGTGGTCTCGGTGCCGGCCACGGCCAGGGTGAGGATCTCGGAGCAGATCTGGTGCCCGGTCAGCGGCCGGCCCGTCTTCTCGTCCGTGGCGCGCAGCAGCAGGGAGAGCATGTCGCCGGTGTCGTGCCCGGAGGCCTGGAGCTCGTCGACGGCCCGCTGGATGGTGGCGCGTACCGCGTTCCGGGCCCGGTCGAAGCGGCGGTTGACGGGCAGGGGCAGCTTCTCGGCCCAGTCGGGCAGCATGATGCGGGCGCCGACGCCGTTCATCACGACCGACAGGTCGCGCCGCAGACGGCGGAAGGTGGCGTCGTCGAGACTGCCGGCGAACACCGTCTTGGCGAGCATGTCGAGGGAGAGTTTGACCATCGCCTCCCGTACGTCGAGGGTCTGGCCGGGTCTCCAGCCGTCGACGGCCGCGGTGACCTCGTCGCGCATGATGTCGACGTAGCGGGCGATCTCCGCGCGGGCGAAGGCGGGCTGGAGCTGGCGGCGTTTGCGGACGTGGTCCTGCCCGGCGGCGGTGACGACGGAGTCGCCGAGCAATTGGCCCATCTTCTCGAAGAAACGGCCCTTGTCCAGGCCGGGACCGAGGTCGACGAGCATGGTGCGGATGAGCTCGGGGTCCTGGACGATGACGGTGCGGGTGCCCGGCTGGAGGGTGATCTCGACCAGCGGGCCGTAGTCGCGCCTCAGCGAGGCGATGAAGCCGAGGTTGTCGCGCATGAGCTGTACCGCGTGGCCCAGCAGCGGAAGCGATCCCGCGGCCCTGGGTATGGGGGGAGGCGCTACGAGCGTCACGAGGGCTCCCTTCGAATCGATCATGGGCGCCCTATGGCTTCCCTGGTCTTTCCCCCGCGTAATCCGGCGGGGAGCGTGGTCTGCGCCACGGTGCTCCCCGCCGGAGACCGGCGCCCGGCGGCCCGGCGGCCGGATCGGAAACCGGCGGTCCGAAGGCCGGACCGGGCCGGTGCCCGTGACGCGTGAGGCACCGGTCTCGGACGTGGCCGCCCCCGGGACGCCGTGCGAGGAAGACGCATCCCGGGCCCGGCCGGGCGCGTCGCGAACGCCCTCCACCAGGAACCCCGGGCGGCCGGATCCGCCTCGGTCTCCTGCCGTTCCCGGAAACGCGGCGTCGCATCCGGGAACGGCACCTGCCCGTCCGCGGCGGACTCTCAGATCCAGCGCGCGCTCACCACCGGGTTCGGCCCGGGCCATGCCGATGGACACCCGGGCGGGACCGGTGCCGCCGGCCTCGATCCCGGGTGCGGCCGGCGGGAGCGCGAAGACGCCTGTCCCGCAGCCGATGTCCAGCAGGCGAGCCGCGGATGCCGGAAGCACGCGTCGGCCACGCGGCCGGAGCGTATGCGGAGCCGGCCCGGACGCCACCCCTTCGCGCTGCGGGCACGGTGAGGGCCCGGTACGAGCGGTCCGTCGACGCCGGCGGCGGACTCCCGCCGGGAACGGCAGCGGCCCCGGCCGCAACCGTCACCGTCCGCAACCGTCACCGTCCGCGGGAACACCGTGGGACGCGCTTTCGGGTGGGGCCGTCGGCCGCCGGCCTGTGCCGCACGGGGTACGGGCGGGACGCCGAGCCGTCTCGTCGAGTGGTGGCCTGCCGGCCGGCGAGGACAAGGGCTCGCGGAGGGGCGGCTCCCCCCTTTCCCGCGGGCGTGGGCGGCCCCGTTCAGCCCAGGGCGGCGGTGATCCGCTGGAGCGGGACGAACTTGAAGTTCTGGTTGCCGCTGCTGCCGGGCGTCGAGTTCGCGCCGTCCTGGCACACGAACATGCCCTGCGGGAAGGCGGTGCCGAGGGCCGACGCGGTGGCGTCGATGCCGTCGGTGTCCTCGCAGTCGTCGGCCGCCGTGCCGTTCACCACCGAGAACCGGCCGAGATAGGCGCCGGAGGAGCGGTCGTAGGCGGTGTAGTCGTCGCTGCCCTGCGAGGAGACGAACAGGTGGTCGCCGGCCGCGGTGATGCCCTCGACGTCGGCGGTGAGGTGCCCGGCGGATCCGGTGGTGTCGAGCCGAGTGCGGGTGGTGCCCGCGGACGGCTCGGCGCCGTACACCCAGACGCCGGTGTCCTCCTCGCCGAGGTACAGCTTGCCGGTGCGCTCGTCGGCGTAGCAGCCCTCGACCGCGCCGCCCGCGTCGAACAGCCGGACCGAGGTGGCCTTGACGGTGTCGCCGCTGACCGCGATCTCCCATTGCTCCAGGCGGCCGGAGGTGGAGTTGGGGTAGGCGTAGAGCTTGCCCGTGGACGGCGACCGGTACATGCAGACACCGTGGGCGGTGACCTCGGTGGGGACGTCCGCCAGGTGCTCGAGCTGCCGCGTGGAGGGGTCGATGCGGTAGACGTGCAGGGCGCCGTCGCCGCCCTCCGCCTCGTCGTCCGCGGAGACGACGATGTCGCCGCGCAGGTCGACGTTGTTGCCGTGGTCGCCGCCGATGCGCTGCAGACGGGCGCCGGAGAGGTCGTAGACCTCCAGGGCGCCCTGCTTGTCGGTGCCGATGACCACGGACCGGGCGGGGTCGTCCGGGTCGACCCAGATCGCCGGGTCGTCGGCGGCGTCGCCGCCGTGCCCGACGGGCGTCGTCTCCACGGTCGCCGTGACGTCGAAGTCGGCGGCGGCCAGAGCGGGCGACGTGGCCTGGGTGAGCAGCGCCGCGGCGGCGACGGCCGCGGCGACGCCGATGCGGGCGGCGGATCTGGCTACGGGCACGGGGGTCTCCTTCCGGGTGATGCCCCTGTGACGATGGTGATGATCGATCAAGGGCAGGGCGAACCTAGAAGGCCCCGACGACGATGCGATGAACCACAACTGAACGCGTGGAGCGAGGAGTTCACCGAACCGGTAGGCGGCCCGCGCCTCCGTACGGACCTGAGCATGCCGTAGGCCGAACGGATGAATCTCAGGGCCGGGCCCGGCGTGGCTGCCGTCCTTCGGGAAGAGGTGCGGGTATGCCGATCCTGCGTCCGCGCCCGTCGCCGGTCCTCGTCCTGCTGTCGTCCGTCGTCACGCTTGCCCTCACGGCACTCGCGGCCCCCGCGGACTCCGGGGCACCGGACGAGCGGATCGTGCCGGTCCTGGAACACGCCGCGCACCCCCTGCGCGCGACCGGGCCCGGCGCGGACCCGAGCGATCTGCACCCGGTCGGCGAGGCCGTCGGGGAGGCGTCGGTGGTGGGGATGGGCGAGGCCACGCACGGCTCCCACGAGTTCCTCACCACGAAGCACCGGGTCTTCCGGTACCTGGTGCGGCAGCGGGGTTTCCGCACCTTCGCCCTGGAGACGGCGTGGAGCACGGCCGCCCGCCTCGACGCCTACGTCCTGCGCGGCGAGGGGGACCCGCGGCGCATCATGCGGGAGGAGTTCCACTACACCTACGCGCTCCACAACGCCGCCGAATATCTGGCGCTGGTGGAGTGGATGCGCGCCCACAACCGCCGGCACCCGCAGGACCCGGTCCGGTTCATGGGGGACGACTACGGCTACACCGGACCGGAGACGTACGACCGGGTGACCGACTGGGTCGCCAGGACCCACCCGGAGCTCTCCCCGCGCTTCGACGAGCTGTACCGGGGGCTGCGGCCGACCACTCCCTCCGGCGTCCACCAGCGGACGTACCTGACCCGGCCGCCGGCCGAGCGGCAGGAGATGGCCTCCCGGACCGCGCGCGCCCTGGCCCTGCTGACCTCGCTCGCGCCACGCGGCGGGACCGGCCGGGAGGCGTTCGCCTGGGTGCTGCGCCACGCCACGGTGATCGACCAGACGGCCAAGGGGTACTCCTTCGACTTCGAGGACCCCCGGCAGGTCGCCGAGGCCATGCGGTACCGGGACGAAGCCATGGCGGACAACGTCGTCTGGTGGCGTGAGCACACCGGGCACAAGATCCTGCTCTCGGGCCACAACAACCACGTCGGCTACGAGCCCGAGGACCCGCAGGTCCTTCCCCGGACACAGGGGGCGTACCTGCGCGACCGGCTCGGCGGCCGTTACGTGAGCCTCGGGTTCACGTTCGGGCGGGGCTCGTTCAAGGCCACCGATCCGCAGGAGCGGGAGATGCTCACCCACACGGTCGGGCCGCTGGGACCCGGCAGCAACGAGCACGTCCTGGACCAAGTGCGCCACGACCGCTACTTCCTGGACCTGCGGACCGTGCCGGACGCGGCCCGCCGCTGGCTGGCCACGGCCCGCCCCATGCGCAGCGTCGGCACCTCCTATCCGGAGGACCGGGAGACGTACGACATCGCGCCGGCCCGCTCGTACGACCTCCTGATCCATCTGTCCCGGGTGCGCGCCGCCGACCTGCTGCCCTCCGTCCCGGGCGCGGTCAGCGCCCGCACAGCGCCCGGTCGATGAGCCCTTGCAGGGCCTTCTCGACGACGAGGAGCTGCCGGTCGTCGGTGGTCCTGCCGTTGACCGTGACGACGACGGAGCGCCGTCCGCCGTCGGTGAAGCCCGTCCTGACGAAGGTGCCCTCGAGGTCGCCGTGGTGGCCCCAGCGGCTGCCGCCGCACGGCAGGGGCTGCCGCATCAGACCCAGGCCGTACTGCATCCCGGGCGTGAACTGCTCGTGCTCCTCGTTGACGGGGACGGTCGTGCGCATCGCGGCGAGCTGCCGGGGCGGCAGCAGCCTGCCGTCGAGCAGAGCCGTGAAGAACCGGTCCAGGTCGTGCGAGGTGGAGACCAGCGCCCCGGCCGGGCCGGCCCACAGCATGCTGCGGACGGTGGTGTCGGTCCAGCCGCGCTCCCCGGCGAACCGGTGGTAGGTGTGCGCGTGCGGCCTCGGCAGGTACGGATCGCCGCCGGGCAGGCGCGTGCCGGTGAGGCCCAGCGGGCGGACGGTCCGGTCGCGCACCTCCTCGGCCCAGGGGCGTCCCGTGGCCTTCTCGACGATGTGGCCCAGGAGGAAGTAGCCGGTGTTGGAGTAGCTCCAGCGCGGCCTCGGGTCACCGGGGGCGGCGGGCGGGAACTTTGGGGGGTGCCGCAGAGCGGCGGCGACGATCCGGCGGGGATCGACGGAAAGGAACCTCCTGCGCTCGAAGGCCGCGGCCGTCTTTCCGGTGAACTCCGTGGTGTCGTAGTCGTACAGGCCACTGGTGTGCTGCAAAAGGTGTCTGACGGTGATGCGGCCGCCGTCGTTGCCGTGACCGGTGACCAGGCCGGGAAGCCAGTGCTCCACCGTGTCGTCGAGGGACAGCCGTCCTTCGGCGGCCAGCTGCAGCACGGTCACGGCCACGAACGACTTCGTGACGCTCGCGGCCCGGAACCGCGCACCGTCCGGCACCGGCCGGCCGGTGCCCAGGGCGGCCTCGCCCGCGCCGGCCGCGACGGTGCGCCGCCCGTCCCGCACCTGTACGTGCAGGCCCACCGCCCGCGTCGTCGCCAGCGCGGCCGCCGCCTCCCGCCGCAACCGCTCCGGTGTGAGGGCCGGGGCGGCGGGGTCCCGCGGGTCCGGTGAGCGGAGGGGGCGGGCCGTCCCCGCGGGAGTACCGCCCGCGGGCGGGTGCGGGATCAGGCCCGGCGCCAGGGCCAGGGCGGCCAGGGACAGGGACAGGAGCGGCGTGAGGAGCGCTGCCGGGCGGTGCCGGCGGCGCGGCATGCTGGGTCTCATTCCTCATCCCTAACCCGCCGGGACCGGTACCGGCGGCGGGCTCACCGCGCACCGGGTTCCGGTCACCGGGTCTGCCCAGCCGCCGGCCGGCTACGCGGTGGGGGCCGCGAGCCGCCGCGCCGCCATCTCCGCGAGCACGGCGGCGCCCCTCGGCGGCGCGGCGTCGTCGAAGACCGAGTACGGGGAATGGTTGAACGGCGCCGTCGCCTCGCCCACGTCCGCCGGGCGGGCGGACAGGCCGAGCTGGACGCCGGGCGCCACCGCCGTGACCCGGGAGAAGTCCTCCGACGCCATGATCGGGTGCTCGGCGGTGAACCAGCCGTCCCGCCCGTACAGGTCCTCGACGACCCGGCGGCCCAGCGCGGTCGGTTCGGGGGCGAGCGCCTCGGCGCGGTCGCGGAACGAGGGCGGGGGTGTGGTCGGCCGGGCCGGCATGGCGGACTTCCTTTCCAGTGGTGCGTGCGCGAAGAGTCGAGGGAGGCCGGGACCGGGTCAGTCCGCGGTGCGCCGCCGCGCGAACAGCACGAGCCCCGCCGCGGCCAGGCCCGGCACCGCACACGCCAGCCACACCACGCGGTAGGCCCCGGCCGACGGCAGCGGCGAGCCGGCGAGCAGCACACTACTGCTGAGCACCACGGCGAACAGGCCGCCGGCGATGCCGCCCGCCAGGGTGCGCAGGGTGTCGTAGACGCCCGCCGCGATCCCGGCCCGGTCGGCGGGCGCGCGCTCGGCGACCAGCGAGGGGAAGCCGCCGGACATCAGGCCCACGCCGCACCCGACGAGGGTGACGGTCACCGCGAACGACGCGGGGCCGCCGTGCGCGACGCACAGCGCCCCGTACCCGACGGCGAGCAGCGCCGCACCCGTGGCGATGGTGCGGTGCGGCCCGGCGCGCGCGGCGAGCCGGGAGTGCAGCGCGGCGCCGGTCACCGAGGCGATCTGGCTGGGCAGCGTGATCAGCGCGATGCCGGTGGTGTCCAGGCCGAAGCCGTACCCCGTCCGCTCCGGGTCCGCCGCCAGGAACGTCGAGTCGGGGGACTGGGAGCCGGACAGGGAGATCGCGAACAGCATCGCCGTGAGCTGCACCGGCCACATCGAGCGGTCCCCGATGACCCGCAGATCCACCGCCGGCTGCTCGGTGCGCAGCTCCCACCACGCCCACGCCGCCAGGACGACGGCCCCGCCGAGCAGACAGCCGAGGACGGCCGGCGAACCCCGGCCCGGCTTCGCCGTCTGCGACAGCCCGTACTGGAGCAGCAGCAGCGCCACCGCGAGGCCCGCGAACCGGCCGCGTCGATGCGCCGCGCGGCCCGCACGGACGTCTCCGGGATCAGGAACACCGCGCAGCCCAGCGCCGGCGCGGCGAGCACCGCCAGGACGAGCAGGGCCGGACGCACCCCGCCGAGCAGGTCCTCGGCCGGACCCGCGAGCAGCGAACCGAGCGCGACACCACCGGTCGGACAGCCGACGAGCAGCCCGATGGCCCGCCGGCCCGTCTCGCCCTGCACCTTGTCCCGCGTGATGGCGGTCTCCAGCGGCAGCCACGCCGACAACGGCCCGGTCGACAACCGCCCCAGCAGCAGGAGTTCGTACGACGGAGCCCACGCCTCCAGCAGCGAGCCGAGCACCACCACCGCGAGCGCCAGGCGCAGCATCCGCCGGTGCCCGTACGTGTCACCAAGCTTGGTCAGCACCGGCACGCACACCGCCGCGGCGAGCAGCTGAAGACTCGTCACCAGCGCGATGTCTCCCGTCGGCACATGGTGCAGCGAGGCGATCGACGGCAGCAGCGGCGGCACGAAACCCTGGAAGACGCCGCTGGTCAGCTCGACGAAGGCCATGAAACCGACGACGGCACCGATACGGGCCGGGGCGGCACCCGGCCCGGTGGCCGCCTTCGCCGGCGGCGGGGACACGGTCATACGGGCCCCTGGACATGCGCGGACGAGGGGGTGAACGGAGGACGACACGGCGGTGGGACACCGGGAGTGCGGACCACCGTGCGTCATGTCCCCGCAACCCGCGCCGATCCGGCCGATATCCGTCACCTGGTACGTCGCCCTCGACGGAATCCGTCACCGTGTCCGAGACCGATCTTCAGCTGCTGCACGCACCGCAGATCAGCCCGCGCGTTCCGTGGAACGTGCTCGGCGACGTCCTCGGCATCAGCCCCACCACCGCCGCACGGCGCTGGGCACGGCTGTCGGCCGACGGCCGCGCCTCGTACGCGGCGCTCGCCGCCGCCGTCAGCGAGCCCACGCTGCGCCGGCTGCGCCGGCTCCTCGGCACCGGGCGGGTCGCCGTCCGCTGCGATGTCGCCTGGGAGGCGGCAGGCTGACCGGTGCCGGTCTTCCTCGCCCTGCGCGTCCCCGCCGCCCTGCGCGTCCCCGCCGCCCGGCTCGACGAGACCGCCCGCGCGCCGGCCGCCCGGCCCGAGACCCGCCTGGTCGCCACCTGCGTCGGCGAGGCCGACCTGACCGTCCCGGCGTGGCTGCCGTCCCTGGCGGACGTGCACCCCTTCGCGACGATGCCGGCCGAGCGGCTCCCCGGCGTACGCGTGGTGCGCCGGCTCACGGGCCTGCGGGCGGTCAAGCGGATGGGCCGGCTCCTGGGCGAACGAGGCCGCGCAGTGCGGTGACCGGCGGCCGCGCCCGCCGCCGGGACCCCCGGCGCCTTCGGCACGCGGCGCACCCGGGTGTATGCGCCGGAGGCGGAAAGAGGCGCTTTATGGTCGTCCGATGCAGCTTGTTCCCAGATGGGTCCTGCTCTCGTCGGGGTGCGCGCCCGTCCTGCTCATCGGCGGCTGGACGACCGCGGCGTCGCTGGAAGGGCCGGACTACGACCCTCTCACCCAGACGATCAGCGTCCTGGCGGCGTACGGAACACCGGGCTTCTGGGTGATGACCGGGGCGCTGCTCGCTCTGGGCGCCTGCCACCTGCTGACCGCCTGGGGGCTGCGGGCGGCCGCGACCGCCGGACGCGTGACCCTGGGCGCCGGCGGCGTGGCGACGTGGATGGTGGCCCTGCTCCCCGCGCCGAGCAGCGGAGGTTCCCTGCGCCATGGAACAGTGGCCGCAGTCGGGTTCGCCCTCCTGGCGGTGTGGCCGGTGCTGGCCTCCTCCGGCGGCGCCGCCCCGTGGGCCCTGCGGCCCGCGACCTCCTTCACGGCGACCGCCCTGATGGCCCTCGGCGGGGCATGGTTCCTGATCGAGATGCACCGTCACGGTGCCATCGGCGTCGCGGAACGCGTCGTCACCACCGTCCAGTCCGTATGGCCCTTCGTCGTCGCCACCTCCTGCCTCCGCCGTGTCCAGGACAGGGAGCGGCAGACCACCGGCCAGGCGGCGGGGGACCGGCAGCGGCGGTGACCCTTCGAACGGGCCGACCGCGTGCGGCGCCGCACCGCCCCCGCGCACGGCGCCCCCGCGCACGGCGCCCCCGCGCACGGCGCCCCCGCGCACGGCGCCCCCGCGCACGGCGCCCCCGCGCACGGCGCCCCCGCGCACGGCGACCGCGCACACGGCGACCGCGCACACGGCGACCGCGCACACGGCGCCCCCGCGCACGGCGACCGCGCATCACGCGGGCCCTGCCCGGTGGTTGACGGGTGCACCATCGCCCGGCGGCCGGGCCGCCCCCGCGGCCGTCCGGACGGGCGCGGAGCCGAGATGCCGTTCCCCCACCGACGGCGTAGCCTGCGAGGAGAGGCAGGCACCCGCCCCGTGGACCGAAGCGCGAAGCGTCCGGGGCACCTGCCGACGAGCCTCGGAGGCGGCGGCCACCGTCGCCCGGCCGCCCAAGAGGCGTCCCCGGAGCCGTGTCCCGCTCCGCACGCGCGACACGCTCGGCAAACACCCGTGCCCGGCACGTGGAAAGCAGGAAATGAGTGGCTTCGTCGACCGGCTCATGATCAGGTATTTGGATCCGGTCAAAGTGGAGGAGCTTCTGGTGCCGGCCGACGACACCGGACAGTCCCGGCTCAGGGCACTCCTGGCGGCGGTCTACGAGCCGGGCGTCATGGAGGTCCGCTCCACGAGGAAACCCGTGGTGACGGCTCGGCACTACCAAGTACCCGTCACCGTGCCGCTGGCGGTCCGGGGCAGCTGGGAGAAGATACTGCCGGCCCCCGAACAGACACGGGCCGGCCTGGAGATCCCCACCAGCAGACCGGCGCACTGGATCGACCTGTGCCTGGACACCGTCGTGCCGGTGCAGGTGGCGCCGACGGCCGGCGCGCTCGAAGCGATCGGTTCCGAGACCGTCGCCCACGTGTCGGAGGAGGACTTCATCGCGAAGTTCGGCCGTCCCGGACTGGAGGAACTCCTGCGCCTGACCGGCGCGGCCGACTACCAGGAGCTCCAGGCCGACTCGGCACGCCTCTACCGGTTGCACTACACCGAACCGCCGCCGTTCGACCCGGCCGCGCCGTCCCGCAGCTTCCGGCTGAGGATCTCGGTGCTCTTCTTCCCCGACCTCGACCTCGCCGCCGCACTGCGCCGGCTGGTCGGCAGCAGGCAGGCGCTCGACCGGGCGAGCGCCCGGCCCGACACGTACGACGGCGGCGAACTGCTCGCCGCCAGCGCCTGGCTGGCGGTGTTCCCCGCCTCCCCCCGGCAACCGGACCCGGCCGCGCCGACCGAGGACCAAGTGTCCGACCTGCTGGCGGCCGAGGGCTTCGTGGCCGCCTTCGAGGCGTGACCGCCACTGGACGGAACGTACCGCGGCCGAACTTCATACCTCACGGAAGGAGCGGTCGATGCCGGTCAAGTACATCACCGTCGACCCCAGCAGCGACCTGTTCGCGCCCGCCACGAGAGCGTTCGGCGACATCGCCGTCGTCGGAAGAGGCGGCATCGGCACCGAGAAGTCCTCCGCCAAGGACTTCTCGTCACCCGGTGAAGCGGCGACTGCGTACCCGGGCGGCGCGACCACACTCGCGGCCAAGGCCGACGCGGGCAAGAACACCGTCGTCGTCCCGCTGACCGTGCCCCAGGGCACCGCACTGCGCATCGGGACGGACGCCGACGGGGAGGAACGCACGGTGACGAAGGTGACGCCGGCCGAGGCACCCGCCAACGCCTCGGAGCTGACCCTGGACAAGGAGCTGCAGCGGTCGCACGAAGCCGACGCGCCGGTACGCCAGAAGAACACCGAACTCGCACGGGCCATCGGCATCGCGTTCCGGCAGTCGCCCCACCCGACCAGGGTGTGGGGGGTGCAGGTGGACTACGACGACCCGCAGTGGAACGAGGCGCTGAGGAACGAGGTGGCGAAACTCGACGTCCAGATCGTGGTGCTGGCCAACACGCCTCTCAACACCGAGAACAAGCCGGTGATCGACGAACTGGCCGGGCACGTCTCGGCTCCCCAGGGCGACGGCAAGGAACGCATAGGGGTGGCGATGCTGGACCGCTCGCTGAGCGCGGAACAGGCGGTCGCCCTCAACCAGGGAGCGGTGAAGAACGAGCGGATGGTCCTGGTGGCCCACAAGTCCGACGACGACGTGGCGGCGGCCACCGCCGGGGTCATCGCCGGGCACCGGCCGCACATCTCGCTGCTGCTGAAGCCCATCGGCATCTCGATGCCGGACACGTTCTCCGAGTCCGAGATCGACAAGTTCGTGGCCGGACAGGTCAACTGGGTCACCCGGTCCGTGCTGCTGCCGGGCGGCGCCCTGTACCTGGGGGAGGGGCTCACCGCCGACAGCAGCGGCAACAAGGCCTACATCGACACGGTCCGGACACTGGACGACGTCAACTTCCGGATCAAGGCGGCCCTGATCCAGGGCATCGGCAACCTGCGGGTCAGCCGGGTCGGGCTGCGCTCCGTCCAGACACTGGTGGAGTCGGTGCTGGACCCGCTGGTGCTGGGGGAAGTGATCGAGGACTACACCGTGGTCATCCCGCTGCTGACGCTCTTCGACAAGGACGAGGCGACGCTGACCGCGGCGGAGAGACAGCAGATCAAGACGGCCCGGAGCAGCCGGTCGGTCCCCATGAGCGTGGTCGTCGTCTACGCCGGCGCCATCCATCGGCTCACCATCGGCCTCGTCTTCACCGGATGAACAGACGAACAAGGGAGCTGACAGAACATGCCCGGAAAGTGGGACACCCGGCTGGCGGTGATGCGGGGCAGCGATCCCGTGACGCCCATCGACTCGTTCAACCCCACCTTCAACGTCCCGGTCCAGCCGCTGCACTCGCTGGAAGCCGACAACGTGGCCTACGTGGTCCAGCCGAAGGCCTTCACCTTCACCATGGCCGTCAAGGCGATCGGCCCCCCGGTGGCGACGCTCACCGAGATGGCCCTGAAACACACCGCGTTCAACATCACCGTCCAGCAGCAGACCGGTGACGACTGGTCGTTCCAGTCCATCGCCTTCACCGACTGCTACATCACGTCCGCCGCGAGCACCATGGTCGTCGACGGCGTGCCCACCACCACGTTCAACTGCATCTGCCTGCAGACCAGCCCCAGCAACAACGCCTAGCGACGGGCCCGGAGCCACTCATGTCCCACCCCGACGAAGAACAGGCATACCCCCTCCAGGCCCAGGACACCGCCGCGGCGGCGCCCCACGCCGACTACTACTTCCCGGTCGAGGTGGTCATGGCCGGGGACATCCCGGAGGAGACGAAGAACGACATCGTCCAAGAGGTCTGGAACGCGCTCCACCGCGCGTTGAGCTGAGCGGCGGCACGAGCCCGAGGAGCGGGGATGCCACGGATGGCGTGCCACTTCCCGATCACGGTGACGGTCGGCGGAGACCTGACGGAAGCACGTCTTGCGGAACTGGAGCGAGCCGTCGCCGAGGCGCTCGCCGGCCGACTGGACTCGGCCCGTCGGGAGGTGGGGGCGGCGGCCGCCGGACAGGGCGCCGCGACGTTCGGGATCCGGCCGCACCTGCCGGAGTCGGTGACCTTCAGCGACGACCCCGGGGAGGACCGGCGGCGTGCGCTGGAGGAGGTGCTGCTCAGGGCCGTCGCCGGCGCGGTGGCCCGGCTGGGGTCCGCCGGGGAAGCGCCCACCGGTACGCCGCCGCCCGCGCCCCCCGACGGCTCGTGGCCCGCCGCGGTGCCCGGTGACGGCGCCGAGGGGGAAGCCGGGAGGACCGGCGGCCTGCTCCTCGCCCTGGTCCTGCCGGCCGGCCTCGCGGAGGAAGCGGCCCCGCCCGCGGCCCCGCCCGGACGACGGCCGGCGGCCGGCCGGACTCCAGCCCCCGTCCCCCCGGCCTCCCTTCCTCCGCCCCCCGTCCCCCCGGCCCCACCGGGCGCCACCGCCGGCGCACCGGGCGACCCCGGGCCGGAGCAGGGTGCCGCCGTGCCGGGCCCCGAGCCGTCGCCGCCGGGAGAAACGCAGGAGGCGCAGGCCCCGGAAGCCGAGCCGGTACCCGCCAAACCCGCCCGGGACGAAGTGGTCGAGGGCCCCAGCGTGTTCGAGGGCCACGTCGTGATGCACCTGCTCGGCGGCCGGGTCGTGACCGTCTCGGGAGCCGACCGGTATGTCCGGGCCACCAGCGTGATCCGGGCCGTGCAACTCGGCGCGGGCGTCTTCGGCACCCGGTCCTTCGTGGTGCTGGAGGGCCCGGTGGGGGACCCGGAGAGCCGGCTCTGGGCGGCCGCCACCACCCCCACGGTCTCCGACAGGGAACTGAGGAGGCTCGCCGAGGCCCGGCCGGTCCGGGGCGACGCCTCCCTGGTGGAGATCGGCACAGGAGGCGGTGAGGTCCTCGGGAGCGTGGTCGACGAGGCCGGCCGGCGCTACGCCGTCCACACGGTGGTGTCCCAGGAGGGGAATTTCCTCACCGCGGACTCCGCGGCCACCGAGCGGCTGGTGCGGCGCCTGGGCACGGAGGGACCGAAACTGGCGGACGAGGAGGCCCGACGGCTGGTCTTCGGCGATCTCGACCGGCTCGTCGACCGGGCCCTGGCCGGCGACGACGACCGCCTCCAGGAGGCCGCGGACCGTCTCGCCCTCCTCGGCGAGGTCGCCTTCTCCCTCGTCGACTGGCAGACCAAGACCCGCTACCTGCGCGTCCTGGTCCAGGCGTGGACCCTGGAGAAGCACGAACGGGCCGTCGTCGCGATCATGCGGACGCTCAAGAGCGTCACCGAACTGGAAGCGGTCCTGGCCGTCCTGGCCGAACACAAGCTGGACGAGCAGCTGTTCCGCGACGTCGGTGACACGCTGTGGAGTCTGCTCACGACCGTCGGCGAGCGGTTCGGGGACCACAGGCCGTTCACGGTCGCCACCGTGGCGGACCTGTTCGCCGAGGCGTTCCGGATGCCGCCGGAGGTACGGGAGGCGCTCCGGCAGAGCGCGCCGGCGGGCGGAGCGCTGCGGTTGAGCCTGTCGGTACTGCTGCAGATCGAGGCGGCGGCCGTGGCCGTGGCCGACATGCTCCTGGGGATGGCCGAGGGGCTGGCGCTGATGGTGACCAGACCGGCCCAGGTCATCGAGGGGATCGGCCGGCTCGCCCACCTCGTCGTCCTGTTCGAACTGGCCGGACACGGCTACCGGCCCGCACAGGAGGAGTGCGCGCCGCTGGTCGGGCAGATCGGCAAGCAGCTCGTGTACGGCCTCGAAGGCGCCGGGCTGCTGCACGTCGGTGAGCGGGTCGTGACCAAGATCAAGTGGGCGGTGGTGGTCGAGGTCGCGTCCTGGTTCGTCGGGTTCGGAGAGCTCAAGGCAGCGGCTTCCGCGGTCGGCCTGACCGAGAAGCTCGAGCTGGTCCTGCGCATCCTCGCGGCCCTCGGCAGGACCGTCGGGGCGGCCGAGGCGGAAGTGATCGCGGCCCGGATGGTGCGGGTCGCCGGCGCGATGCGCGCCGGGAGCGAGGTGCTGCGCGGCGTCCGCGACGACAAGGACGTACTGGCGCTGCTCTCCCACCTGCCGGCCGAGGACCAGGTCCGGCTGGCCTCGGCGCTGGAGCGGTTCGAGGTGGCCGAGGGCAGCACACTGGCCGGCCTGGCCGCGCATCCGGAACTGGGGCCCGCGGTCGGGACGTCGCTGCGCAAGGCCGAGATCCTGCACACGCTCGCCGCCAAGTCGGGCGGTCTCTCCGGGGAACTGGGCCGGACGTTCCAGTGGCTGGCCGGCCCCCACGGCTTCGGCGAGCAGGACCTCGCCCGGCTGGCCGCCGCGCTGGAGGACGGCGAGGGCCCCGTGCTGCTGGCGGCCATGGAGCACATCGGGCACGGGCGGATCGGGCCGGGCCGGGAGGCCGACATGGACCTGCTGACCGTGCTGGCGTCGAAGGGGATGCGCATGGACGCCGTCCGGGAGGTCGGCTTCGACGTGGTCAGGGCGGCCGTCGGCCGGTCCGCGGGCGACACCGGGCTGCTCGACGTCCTCCTGCTGGACCTCGGCCGCCTCCGCAACGACGCCCGTGCGCAGAACCGGATGGCCGCGTACGGCGAACTGCTGTCCCGGCTGGCGCAGGACGACCCCGTGGCCTGGAGCCGGATCGCGGGCGGGGCGGCCCTGCGGGCGGGCGGCCCGGCGGGCGCCGCCGAGCGGGCGGCCGTCCTGGAGCGCATCGCCGCTCTGAGGGCCCGGTTCCGCAGCGGGGCGAGGGAACCGGCCGTGGCCCAGCGGCTGCTGGACGGCCTCGTCCGGCGGTCCCGGAAGGACCCCTGGCTGGTGACGGAGATCCTCGACCGGTTCGAGGCCGCACGCCCGGACCGGGCGGGCGCCTACGCCGACGAGGCGGACCTCGCCGCGGCCTGGAAGGACGCCGAGCGGTGGGCGGGCCACGACGAGCGGGCCCTGCTCCACGAGGCGGGCGAGGCGCCCCCGGAGGCCCTCACCCCCACGGAGGGCATGCACCGACGGCTCACCACGGCAAGCCGCCCCTCGGACGAGCTGGAGAGGGCGATGGCGGCCCTCGGCAATCCGCGCCCGCCGGGCCACGAGACCCACCACATCGTGCCGGAGGGCGACGCCCGCGCCGAACTGGCCCGCCGCATCCTCGACGACGCCGGCATCGCATGGCGCAACGCCCCCGAGAACGGCATCCACCTGCCCCGCACCTCGACGGACCCCCGTACGGTCCCGGAGGCCTACACCCGCCACCCCACCCTGCACACCGACGCGTACTACAGGGAACTGACCCTCCGCCTGATCGAGGCCAGGCACAGCGGAACCGTCCGCGAGACGCTCGCCGCGATGGCGGAGGAACTGCGCGAGGGCCGGTTCTTCCACGTCCGCGACGGCGCCACCAGGGGAGAACGGTTCGCTCAGCTGCTCACCGACCGGAAAGAGGACATCGACTGGCTGACGGACGAGGAACTCCTGGAGATCGTCGAGGCCGCCGGCCGGACCCGCACAAGCAGGAGGCGCCGACCATGGCCGCCGGAGTGAACGTGCCCGTCCTGATCGGCCCGGTGCCGCTGCTCACGGTCACCAGCCTGACCCTCAACGAGGGATACCAGGTCGCCCGGATCGCGGGCAGCAGACTCGCCCAGCTGGTCTCGCCGACGACCCGGACCATCTCCCTGGAGGCGGTGCTGGTCGGAGGGAGCAGGCTCGTCTTCAAGAAACTGCTGGAGGCGATGGCGCTGACCTCCAGGGCCCTGGCCCCGGCCACCGCGCCGTCGATGAACTTCGCCGGCATCCCGGTCGTCAGCGGCATGACCGTCAGCCTCGACATGCAGATCACCAGCCTGCGGTTCACCCAGTCCAACCAGAAGCGCGACGCCCTCGACGTCAGCATCACGCTGGAACACGTACCGCGCTCCACTCTGACCGCCGTCCTGGGCGAGGCCCTGGACATGGCGCTGGCCGCCGGCGTGGCCGCCGTCCCCAGCGTCAGCGGCATGGTGCCCCTGGAGCGCCAGCTCGGAGGTGAACTGTGACCACCCCGGCCTTCCACCGGCTGCCCGTCGACCCCGACGAGGGCCTGCCCCAGGCGTTCGGCTGCGTCATCGGCGGCACGAGGTACGACTTCGGCCTGTACGCCGTCCTCGGCGACGCAGGCGACGACCCGCCCTCGACGCTGTACGACCTGGCGTCACCCGGCCGTATCACCGTCCCGTCCGCGCCCCCCGGCTATCTGGTGCTGCGGGTGGCGCGCCGGGGCCCCGACGGCCCGCGCGTGGTCCTCCTGCGCAAACTGGTCCCCGAGCCGGACCTCGTCCACCACGCCGGCCGGCTGGCGATCCGCCTCCTCGAAGCCAAGGTGGCCCGGGGCAACCTCAACGGCCGGGGGCACTACGGCAGCAGCATCGTGATCGGGGTGGCACTGCGATGGGCGTGATCCTCTGGTACCGGATCAGCTTCCCCGAGCTGGGACTGACGGTCTCCAACGACGTCTCCGGGGGCCTGATCCTGTCCGAGGCCGAGATCGTCGTGAACTACGGCATCGGGCAGCCGGGCGACTTCGAGATCCACCTGACCTCGCTGCCGCTGTCCGCACACCGCAAGCTGACCGGGGCGCTCACCGGTGAGCCCGGCACCGCGGGCGGCGTCGACATCGAGATCACCCTCGGCTATCTGGAGAACCCGGGCTCGCGCAAGGCCGTCCTCACCGGGCGGGTGGACACCATCACGGCCTCCAAGAGGTTCCCCCCGCTGGGCGTGCGGCTCACCGGCTACGAGGAGGCGTCCTTCCGCCTGGTCACCGTGGAGGTCGACAAGGCGACCGGCCGGCGCAGACCGGCCCGCTTCTCCCGGGAGAACTGCACCTTCGCCGAGGCCGCCAGGCTCATCGCCGAGGGAACCGGCGTGGAGCTCGTCGGCGAGGTCACCCCGGCCGGTCCCCCGCAGCCGAGCATCAACGCCGACGCCCAGCACGCCTTCGGCCTGCTGGAGCGCATCGCCGACCGGTGCGGCGCGGAAGTCCTGGTACAGGAGGGGGAGGCGCAGTTCGGGACGGCCGTCACCCACCCGCCGGCGACCGGCTTGCCGACGGTGCCCGACCTGTCGGCGCTCCTCTCCCTGATCAGCCGGGAGGACAGCCTGGTCACGCCCGGCACCAGCACACGCCTCGCGGAGTTCCAGCCCGTCCGGATCGGGGCCACTGGCAGACAGCGGGTGACCACCGACCTGCCGGACGGCGGGTCCGTGCCGGCCTTCGACTTCACCGCGCTGGGCGCTCCCGGGCTGCGGGCCGGGGAACTGGTCGCGGCGAGCGTCGAGGGCTACGAGAACCCGCTGCGCGGATTCCGGATCATCCAGCTCACCCACTCCTTCTCGCCCCGCACCGGTTACGTCTGCACCGGGCGGGCCGCCCCGTTCACCGAGGGCGACGGCAACCGGCGCACCACCGAGACCGTCCGCAAGGGCAGCCCGCTGGCCATCGCCGACGCGATCACCGCCAAGATCCGCGACGAGCGCGCGATCACCCCCTCGGTGGACGTCGGCCAGGTCCGGGAGGCACAGCCCGCGGAACGCGTGGCCACCGTGTCGTACGGCCGGCAACCGGGCGCCTCCGCGGCCTCGCCGAGCGTCGACGCGCCGATCGAGCCCGGCGGCCCGGTCCTGTACGACAAACCGGTCGCCTCGCCGTTCGCCTGGCACAAGGTCGGCCTGTCCGTCCCGGTGTACGAGGGCATGCGGACCCTGCTCAACCAGGTTCACGACGACCGCGAGGACGCCGTGGTCACCGGGTTCCTGTGGGCCGACGACGCCAGGATGGACCGCCCGAAGGCGCACGCCGGGGACTGGTGGCTCTGCCTGCCGACCGAACTGTCCGGCGGGCCGGACCCCCGGCCCGTCAACCGGGGGGTCAACGACCTCACCACCGCCGAAGGACTCCGGGTGGTGGAGGCGATCGGGCTGAAGGTCTGCGCCGGCGCCGCCGGCTGTTCCGAGGTCGGCGAACGCCCGGCCCCGGGCCCGGCCGAGGAGCTCCTGCTGTGCCACGGCTCGGGAGCGGAGGTGCGCTTCGACAAGGACGGCAACATCGCCGTGTCGGCGGCACCGGGCAAGGACGTCACGGTCTCGGCGAGCGGCGGCACGATCTCCCTCAGCGCCGGCGGCGTGACCCTCACCGTGGGGGACAAGGGAAAGGTGGCGATCACCTGATGGCACTCGTACTCGTGGAGGGCGCCGTGCTCGCCTGCTCCCACGGCGGCCGGCGCAGACTCACCGGGGGTGACCCGCGGATGACCGTACGGGGGAGCGGGGTGCTCACCGCCGGAGCGGAGGCCGGCATCGCCTTCGGCTCCGCCGCCCAGCCGGTGCCCGGCATGATCACGCCCTGTACCGGCACCAACCCCAGCGGCGGCCCGGCACCCTGCCTCACCACGGCCACCCTGCCCCCCGGCCTGTCGGCCAAGCTGACGGTCGGCGGCAAGCCGGTGCTGCTGTCCACCGCCCGGGGCGTCACCGTCCCGCCCGGGGCACCCCCGGGCACGTGGAGCGTGGCCGATCCCGGACAGGACGTCCTGGAGGCGATCCGATGAGCACCCCCGGCGCCGGCGGCCCGCCCTTCGGCGGTTCCGGCATTCCGGACCCCCCGGACCCCGGCTGGGACCCGGCCGCCCTGGGGCTCACCGTCCCCGGTGTCCCCGCCCCCGACCCGGCCGGCGCACCCGGTCTCGGCCACAGCCTCGCCGTCGACGACGGGGACCTCGTCGTCGACCCCCGCACCGGGGCCCCGGAGACCGTCGACGGCCTGGACGCCCTGATCCAGGCCCTGACGCTGACGGTCGGAACCCAGCTGGGCGACGACCGCCTCAACAGCACCTTCGGCTTCGACCGCCTCGCCGTGGGCCGCTACGCGCTCAGCCGCCCCGCGCGCAAGGAGTACATCAAGCTGGAACTCGTCCGCTGCCTGAGCGCCGACCGCCGCGTCACCGACATCCGCGAGGTCTTCTTCCGGGACGACCCCCGCTTCCTCGAACTCGGCCCCCGGCTCGGCCGGGCGGCCGGCCCGCATCCCGCGGCGGAAGCTCCGGCCGACCGGTCGTACACCGCTTACGTGATCATCGAAACAGTCGCCGGCGACACGCTGACGCTACGGTCCGGAGGACGCCTTGAATGACCACGACCCCTACGGCGTGACCGCGGACGGCTTCGTCGTCAAGGGCATCGACCGCATCGTCGCCGACCAGCAGACCCGCGCCCGCGCCATGTTCGGCGACGACGTCGACCTCACGTCGGGCAGCCCGCTGCGCAAGATCCTCGACGCCGCCGCCGTCCACGTCCACGAGCTGTGGAAGAGCGCCGAGGACCAGTTCTACGCCAACTTCACCACCACCGCCCAGGGCGCCGCGCTGGACCTCCTCGGCACCGACCTGGGAGTGCCGCGCCGCCGGCTCCAGGCCGCCGGCGAGGTGGAACTCACCCTCACCGGCGTCCGGCCCGACCAGCCGCGGGTACTGCCCCCGGGCACCGTCGTCGAGCGGGAGGAACCGCCCAGGAAGAGCCTGCGCATCCTCGCCCCGGTCACCCTCAGGGCGGGCGAGCAGCCGGTCCGGGCGGGCGTACGCGCCGTCCAGCGCGGCCCGGACGGCGATCTGCCGCCGGCCCAGAAACTGCGGATCGAACCCACCTGGGCCCGCACCCACCTCAACCTCGGCCCGGCCGCCGTCTCCGTCACCAACCCCGAGGCGATCACCGGCGGCGAACTGCTCGAACCCGACGACGTCTACCGCGCCCGGCTGCTCGGTGTGCCCCGCACCCTGTGGACCCAGGACGCCCTGCTGGCCCGGATCCTGGACATCCCCGGAGTCCGCGACGCGGCGGTCTTCGACCCGCTCGGCGGCGTCGACGCCGCCGGAAACCGCTTCAACACCTTCCGCTTCGGGGAGCGCGCCTTCTCCGGCCGGCGCCAGACCGGTTCCCCGTACTACTTCGACGTCGTGGTGGCCGTCGAGCCGGGCTGGCCGTGGTTCCGCGAGGAAGGGGACATCCCGGCCGTCCACGACGCCGTGACGGAAACGGTGCGCCAGTGGCGCCCGGTGTCGATCTTCCCCCACGTCAAGCCCGCCAACGAGGTCGACGTCGGGATCAGGGCCACCCTGGTGATCGACGCGGGACACAACCCGGACGCCATCAGGGGGCAGCTCATCGCCGCGCTGCACGCCGGCGTCGACCGCCTGCGCCTCGGCCGCGCCGTGCTGCACTCCGACGTCGTGCTCACCGCGCGGTCGACCCCGGGCGTGGTCGACGTCCAGAACCTGCGGCTGCGCCGCCAGGCACCGGCGTTCGGCGGCATCACCCACGGCGGACCCCTGTTCGGCAGCGCGCAGGAACTCTCCGTGGGCGAGAACCTCCGGCTGGCGGCCGACGAGGTGGCCCGGTTCGCTCTCGACAGCCCATTGATCGACATACAGGTATCGAGCCAATGACCCTCGACTTCCTCGACATCATGCGGCGCGGCCTCACCCCGGCCTACGACCGGGGCATGGAACGGCTCGACGTCACGCTGGTACCGGACCCCGCGACGCGGACGCTGCGCGCCGAGTACTCCTTCCAGGAGTACCTGAACCGGTACGGGCGGCCACCGGACTCCCCCCGCTACCTGCTGGCACCGCGGCGGCAGCCGTCCGAACCGCTCGTGGTCCGCGTGTTCTGCACCCCGGAACCCGGGCAGCGCGACGAAGCCGAGGAACACGTCGACGTGCCCGTCCCCGCCGGATGGCCGGCCGGCCGGGCCATCGCCGTTCCCCTTCCCGGCCGGGCGGGCGGACGGACCCGCCGGACGAGGCTGACCCGGATCGAGCCCCTCGCCCCCGCCCCGGGGTCGGCGGACGACTGGCAGGTCACCGTGCTGCTCGGCAACCTCGTCAAACTCCTGTGGGTGATCGGGTACGACTACGAGGACCTCACCGCGCGCCTGCGCGAGGTCCAGGCCCAGCGTCACGCCCGCACCGCGCGCGGCGCGAGCCTGGACCTGCTGGGCCTGGACCTGGGCGCGCCCCGCTTCCCGCCCAGGCCGCACACCTGGGACGACGACACCGTGGCGCTCTACCACCTGGACGAGCCGGCCGAGCCGGCCGGAAGCGACGCGGTCGTGGCCAGCGCGGGCGAGCGGTTCGGCGCCCCGCCCCATCCGTGCGCCAACACGGGTGCGCGCGGCGGGCGCACCGGCCGGTTCTCGCGGGCCTTCGAGTTCACCGGCGCCGCCCATGTCACCCTCATCGAGGCCGGCGACCCGGACTTCGCGGCGGGCACGGACACCTCCCTCACCGTCGAGGCGGTCGTCCGCCCGGCCCCCGCCGCCACCGCGGCCGGCGCGGTCGTCGCCAAGCGCGCGGTGCTGAACTCGGCCGCCTCGCCCGGCTGGGCGCTGACCGTCGGCCCGTTTCGGCGGGTGGACCACAACCTGCGGCTGTCGCTCGCCGACCGCGACGGCAGGACGGTGGAGCTGTACGCCGACCGGGACCTGGGCGACGGCGCCTTCCACCACGTGGCCGCGGTCGTCGAACGGCTGGAGCGCCCCGCCGGGCCGACGCCCGGACCACCCCCCGCACTGATCAGGCTCCACCTCGACGGCGCCGAGGTGGCCCGGCAGCGGGTGCCGGAGCTGGGCGACCTGTCCGGCCCCGACCCGCTCGTCCTCGGCCAGGGCCGAGAAGCGTCCCCCGACGGCACCACCGCCGTCGCCCAGTTCACCGGCCTGCTGGAGGAAGTACGCGTCTCGCGGACCGCGCGGACCTCGTTCGCACCGGTCACGGGGGAGGACGACGACCACTACCGCCGGCGCCTGAGCCTCTTCCAGCGCTGGCTCGTCCCCACCAAGGAGGCGCTGGAGGAAGCCCTCAACGAAGCGGGCCCCCTCGCCGGCGACCCCGCGCTCGGCGACGACCCGTCCCTCGCGGACGATCCGGCGGTGTCGGCGCCGTTCGAGGTCCACGAGGCGGAAGGCCGGCCGGCCGGCGGCTTTCTGACGCTGCGTGTGCTGCCCACACCCCTGCGCCGCGGCCAGAGCATCTCCGCCGACGGCGACCGGACCGCCGACGAGGCGCAGGCGGCCGGTACGGCGGAGGAGGAGACCGACTTCGACGAGGCATGGCTGTGCCGCTACGGCGGCGAGGACGAGGAACGCCTCGCGTTCGGCCCCGGCGAGAACAGCCGGCTGATGCAGCTCGGCGCCAAGACCGCCCTGGACACCCTGCTGCACCGCGTCGAGTCCGTCCGCCCCGAAGGGCCCGGCAGACTGCACGTGCTGCGCGCCCACGACCCGGCCGCCACCGACCTGCACCGGATCGGGCGGGCGCTGCTGCTGCGCCACGACACCCTCGACTCCGGCGAACTCGCCGTACAGGCCCACGCGGCCGGCTTCGGCTGGGTCCTCCACACCCTGGACGGCCTGGTCCACGTGGCCCAGCCGGCAGGGCCTGCCTTCCGGATCGTCACCCTGACGGCGACGCCCGATCCCCTGCCGGGCACGGACGTACCGGCCGAAGGCAGACTGGATCTCACCCTGGAGCCGGACCCCTCCCGGTTCACCGACGTCCAGGTCCGCTGGTCGGTCACCCGCTCCGGCCCGGGCGACGCCGAGGTCGGCCAGGGCGTGCCGGCCCGGCTGGACGCCCGCAGCGCGGGGGAGGTGACGGTGCAGGCCGAGGTGGTCCGCGCCGGCCACACCCGCGGCACCGGCCGGGTCCTCCGCATCGGCCTGCCCGGCGACGAGCTCACGGCCGGTCGGTCGATCAGCCGGACGGGCGCCGTCGGAACCGGCCGGGACCAGGCCGCGGGGCCGCCCGACGGCGCCTTCGACCCGAGCTACCTGGCCGTGCGCACCGACGACCTGTCCGGCACCCCCCGCCCCGTCGCCTACGGCCCCGGCCCCGCCGGCCGCCGGATGCACCGCACCGCCGCCCTCGCCCTCGACCGGCTGCTCGACCAGCTCGCCGGCACCCCCGGCACCCTGTCCGTCCTCAAGGCCTTCGAACCGGCGGGCCCCGGACCGCACCGCGAAGGCAGAGCCCTGACGCTGCGGCACTCCTCCCTGACCGCGCCCGCCCTGGCGGCACGGGCGTTCGCCGCGGGATTCGAGCACGTCGCCGTCCCCGTCGACGACGGCCCGCCCGAGCCCGGCACCGACCACCGCGTCGAGGCCACGGCCGCCGCCGGCGAGCAGATCGAGCTGCGCGGACCCGGCGAGATCCGCGACGGCGAGGCCGCGACGCTCACGGCCGCCCCCCACGCCGCGCCCGCCGACGCCTGCTTCGACGGCGACGGCGGGCGGCTCTACCTCTCCCTCCCGGGCAGCCACCGGGTGACCTCGTTCGCCGTCGCAGCCGACCGCCCCGGGGACTTCCCCTCCCTCACCCTCGCCCGGTCCGAACCGGTCCTCCCCTTCCCCGGCCCGCTCGCCTTCGCCGGCGGACGCCTCCACGTGGCCCACGAGCGGTCCGACACGGTGCAGGCACTCGACCCGGAGACGCTGGCGCCCCTGCCCTCCGTCCCCACCGGGCCGCGCCCCGTCGCGCTCGGCACCGACGGCGAACGGCTGTACGTCGCCTGTGCGGGTGACGACACCGTCCGCGCGTACGATGCGCAGACCCACCAGCAGACCGCGGTCACGTCCCTGCCGGGCACCCCCCGGGCCCTCGCGGTCGCCCCGAACAGCGCCGGGCTCGCCGTGCTGCTCGACGGCGGCCGGTTCCAGTGGGCCGGCCGGCCCGGTCTCGAACCCCGCGGCGATCCGGTCGCCACCGGGGCCGGCGACCTGCCGGCCGCCGCCTTCTCCCCGGACGGCGCGAAGCTCTACGTGGCCTGTGTCCGTGACACGCCGCCGGCCGGCCGCGCCGGGACCGTCCAGGTGTACGCGACCGACGCCCGGGCCCCCGCTGCGACCGTCGGCGGCTTCCCGGACGGCACCCTTCCCCTCGCGCTGCGGGCCGGCCCCAACGCCGAGTTCCTGTACGTCGCCACCGCCGGAACCGGGTCCGTGGCCGGGCGCGTCCACCTCGTCCATGTCGCGACCGACACCCTGCTGCCCGCCGTGTTCGCCCCCGGCGGCGACTGCCCGGCGCTCGCGCTCAGCCCGGCCTCGGCACCGTACCGGCCCTGTCTGCTGGCCGCGCCGCGGGAGGAGGCGTCCGTGCTGCTCGCCGATCCTGCGCCCGTCTCCGACGTCCCCGCGAGGCCGCCCCGGCTGGTCTCCCGGCAGCCGCTGGGGCCGGGCGGCGACCAGGAACTCGTCTGGTCGGTGACGCCCGAGGGCCCGGGCCGGGCCGAGATCCCCTCGACGACCCGCCCGCTCGCGCGCATCAAGGGCCTGGCCCCGGGCCTCGTCCCGGTCCGGGCCGGCTACTTCGACGCGGCCGGGCTGCGCCCGTACCAGTGCGAGGTCCGGCTCTCCCCCCGGCTGGAGGCGCTGCCGGAGGTGCGGATCGGCAAGGACCGCTACGACCTCGTGCTGAACATCCTCAACTGGTTCCACCCCGTCGGCGTGGAGCTGCGGACCGAACGCCTGCGCCGGCGCGTGCGGGAACTCTCCGGCGCCGACGCCGACCTGCTGCCCGCCTACACCTTTCCGACCTATCGCACGGCGGATCGCCACCCCTCCCGGTTCCGACCGCCCGGACAAGGACGACGATGATGGCTTCTTCCTACGTTCCCAAATTCGCCCACACCGACTGGATCGACAACAAGGACCGGGTCCAGGCCGGGGGCAAGGACGGCTTCAACGCCAGATTCCACGACCTGGCGGCGGAGTTCGCCTCCCTGGCGGACGTCATCAACCCGTTGATCGAGGCGCTGTCCCCCGCGGAGTCCTTTCTGACCCTGATGCCGATCCTGGCGCCCCGCCGCCCCATTCTCGACGCCTCCGGCACCGAGGCCGGCTGGAAGCTGATCGGCGACGGTGCGGAGAAGCCGGCGGGCCAACGGGAGGCCCACGGCATCATGAACGTGACGCTGCCCGAGGGCGCGGAGATCAAGTCGCTGAAGATCCTGGGCGAGGAGGGCACGGCCACCAGCGCCTTGCCCACCGTTCGCCTGCGGCGCCGCGCGCTGGACGGGGACGTCTCGGAGGACCTCGTCGTGGCGACCGCCTTCCGCCAGGTGTTCCTGCCGGCGAGCCGGCACACCGTCATGAACAAGACGCACCGGCACTTCATCACCGCCGACGTGACCGACGCCCCCAACGACGTGGTGAAGCTGTTCTGCATCCAGATCTCGTACAAGTCGAAGTGAGAGCCGGAGAAAAAGCCGAGGAGAAATCCGAAGTAAAACCCGAAGTGAAAACCGAAGTGAAAACCGAAGTGAAAGCAGAAACAAGAAGGGAAAGAACGCGATGGCATCCATCGGTCCGCCCGCCACCCAGGAAGGCGTCAGTGGTTTCGACCCGGCGCAGGAGAACCCGCCGCTGAAATTCGGAGTATGGGGAGACACGTCGAAAGGCCATGCCGTCATCGGCAGCAGCGGCAAACCCGTCACCGGCGCCGGCGTGTTCGGCGTGAACGTCACCAACAGCGGCGTCGGGGTGCTGGGTCACGCCAACGGAGACAACGCGGCAGGGGTGGCCGGCTTCAGCTCCACGGGGATCGGCGTCTCGGGCACCAGCACCAGCGGCACCGGCGTGAAGGCGGCCAGCCCTTCGGGCGTCGGGCTCCGTACCGAGGGCGCCACCGGCATCGTCGCCACCGGCACCCAGGTGGCGGGCCATTTCAGCGGCGACGTCGGTATCGGCACGGACGCTCCGTCGGCCGCGCTGGAGATCGACCGCGGACAGTCCGACGACATCGCCCTGCTGCTGAAGTCCTCCGGCTCCGGGTGGGGCTCCGGCCTGCAGCTGACCAACGAGGCCGGGGAGGGGTGCACCGTCGGGATGCGTCCCGGCACCGACGGCGCGTGGCACTTCACCGACGTGCTCGCGGACACCGACCGTCTGGTGATCGACGCGGGCGGCCGGATCGGTGTCGGTACCGACACCCCCCGCCTGCCCCTGCACGTCGAGGGCGCCCTCCACAGCGCGGGGGACTCCGCCGGCCTGTCGTTCGAGGACCGTTCGGCCGGCGAGTTCATCGAGGATCCCGGCACCGGGGGCGGCCGCTGGATGTGGTACGCCTCCGAGGGCAGCGCGCGGCTGTGGTCGGGCACGGACCGGCTGACGATCCACCCGGGGCAGGGCGGCGGCCTGGACGTCCCCCGGCGTATGCGCATACGGCAGGGAGACGACGGCTCGGCGGGAGTCTGGCTCAACCAGAAGGGCGTCGGCGACCGGGCGTTCATCGGCATGCTCGACGACGACATCGTCGGCTTCTTCGGGGTCGGGGCCGTCAAATGGGGCCTGCGGATGAACGTCAACAGCGGTGAGACCACCGTCATCGGCCCCCTGGTCAAGGCAGGCGGCGGTTTCAAGATCGACCATCCGCTGGATCCGGCCCACAGGTATCTGTCGCACTCGTTCGTCGAGTCCCCGGACATGACCAACCTGTACGACGGCACCGTCGTCACGGACGAGAACGGCGAGGCCACCGTCGAACTGCCCGGCTACTTCGAGGCGCTCAACCGGGACTACCGCTGCCAGCTCACGCCGATGGGCGAGCTGGCGATCGCGGCGGTGACCGGCGGGGTCCGGGACAACAGCTTCACGATCCGTACCGACAAGCCGGGCGTCACGGTGTTCTGGCAGGTCACCGGGGTACGGCAGGACGCGTGGGCCAACGCCAACCGCATCACCCCGGAGGAGGAGAAGCCGGCGGCCGAGCGGTATCGCTATCTGTACCCGGAGGCTCACGGGCAGCCCGCCGGCAAGAGCGTGTTCGCGCCCGTCGCGGCAGCCGGATGACCCCGGAAAGGGGCAGCAGCACCATGCAGGCACGCATGCAGGCGCGTCTCGCCGACCTCAAGCGGGATTTCGAGGAAGGCAGGCGCCAGTTGCACGACCTGGTCCAGCAGGAAGCCGCGCTGAGGGAGTCGCTGCTGCGTGTCAGCGGCGCGATCCGGGTCCTGGAGGAGCTGCTGACGGACCGGCAAGGCCCGGCCGACGGCGCGGAGGACACCGACGGCGCGGCCTGCGACCGGGCCGGAAGACAGCCGTAGGGCGCCGTCTGCCGGGTTGAAGGGCCATCGTCATGGACAACGACGGAGATGTGGCCGGCCAGAGGAGGTCGGCCTGGTGCGCGCGGCTCGGCGCCCACATCGCGGAACTCCAGTCGCAGCTCAACAGGATCAAGGCACTCGGGCCGGCACCCGCCGACGCCGAGGTCGTGGCCAAAGCCGACGTGCAGCTCGAAGCGGCACGGCAGGCGCTGAGCGACAGGCACCGGCTCAAGAAGCGTGTCGTCGGGGTGTACGCGGACGCGGCCCTGGCCAACGTGCACGAGGCCGAGGTCGGGATACTGCGGCTCCTGCCGGCCGGCGAGCTGGGCTGGCAAGGATCCCGGATCCTCACCCATGCCCGCCTCCATCTCGCCCCCGACGACCAGTGTCTGGTCAACCTCCAGGCGGCGCTGGAGCGCAACGGCAACCTGCTCACCCCGGACCTGCGGGACCTGGCCGTGAGCACGCTGCACGCGGCGAACCAGGCCGAGGAGGCGGAACGGGCGAGAGTCCGCAGCTTCGGCCAGATCGTCGCGGCATCCGTCGTGATGATGACCGTCATCGCCGCGGCGCTCACCGTGTGGGGCTTCCTCGTCACCGGGGTGGCGGAGAAGTTCTGCTTCAACCCTCCGGAGGGAAAGGTGTGCCCCATCGGCGACTCGGCCCAGGGCGGGGACCTGCTGCTCGTGCAGTTCATCGGCGCGCTCGCCGCCGCGCTCGCCGGTGCCGTGTCCCTGCGCAAGATCCAGGGCACTTCCGGGCCGTACCACATAGCCGTGCTGCTGCTCGTGCTGCGGCTGCCGGTGGGGGC
The DNA here is from genome assembly GCF_040628835.1 of Streptomyces sp. NPDC006134. Lineage (NCBI taxonomy): Bacteria > Bacillati > Actinomycetota > Actinomycetes > Kitasatosporales > Streptomycetaceae > Streptomyces > Streptomyces sp. NPDC006134. The sequence continues at coordinate 100,564 of NZ_JBEXTV010000020.1, forward strand.
CCTGTCCGCCGCCCTGGGCCTGCTGCTGCTGAGCGGCGAATTCCTGCCGGGACTGAGCAACCTGGACACCGAGGCCCAGATCGTCGCCTGGGCGGCGGGCTTCGGGATCCTGCAGGAGACGGTGACCCGCGCGGTCGACAGACAGGGCCAGCTCGTCCTGGACAACGTCAGAGGACCCGCCCGCGGGTTCGAACCCTAGCGAACGCCGGAGCACCACCACCACACAAGGAGGGCAGCGCCATGACCATCCGCATCGCCACGTTCAACGTGGAGAACCTCTTCCGGCGCCCCCACGTCTTCGCGCTCGACGACGCGGCCGAGCGGCAGAGGATACTGGAGGACTTCGCACTCCTGGTCTCGCTCCTGGACCACGAGACGTACACGGACGAGGACAAGGAGACCGTCGTCGGCATACTCGAGCGCCACGATGCCGCCGACTCCCAGTCGAGGGACCGGCCGATCGTGGTGAACCAGACCCGCGGCGGGGCCAAGCTCTTCAAGGCCGGGCAGGGCGGCGGCATCGAGATCACCGCGAAGGGCAGGGCCCACTGGGTCGGCTGGGCGGAGCTCGTCCGGGACGACGTGAACGGGGAGGCGCTCCAGAACACCGGACGGGTGATCGCCGAAGTCGACGCCGACATCCTCCTCGCGGTCGAGGTCGAGGACCGGCTCACCCTGGAGCGCTTCAACAACCAGGTCCTGGCCGGCCGGATGGGGGAGAAGCGGTACCCGTTCAACATGCTGATCGACGGGAACGACAGCCGGGGCATCGACATCGGACTGCTCAGCCGGCGCCCCGTCACCTCGGTGCGCTCGCACATCTTCGACGGCGCCCCCGGCCGGCCCCCGGTCTTCAGCCGCGACTGCCCGGAGTTCGAGGTCGAGCTCGGCGACGGGCAGCCGCTGTGGGTCCTCGGCAATCACTTCAAGAGCAAGGGCTTCGGCGCCCCGGCCGTAAGCGCCAAGAAGCGCGAGGCCCAGGCCCGGCGCGTCAAGGAGATCTACGAGGACGCGCTCCGGCGGACCCCGCTCGTCACCGTGGCGGGAGACCTCAACGACTCCCCGGACAGCGAGCCCATCGGTCTCCTCCTGGACACCGGGCTGCGGGACGCGATGAGCCACAGCGGTTACACGGGACCGCCCGGCACCTACGGGACCGGCAATTCGCTCCGGCAGAAGATCGACTATCTGATGTTCTCGCCGGACCTGTTCGAGGCGGTCCGGGCGGTGGAGGTGGAGCGGCGGGGGATCTGGGCGCCCGACACCTTCGACTCGTTCCCGACGGTGACGTCGAAGACGACCCAGGCGTCCGACCACGCCGCGTTGTACGCGGACCTCGACGTGTGACGCGCGGACCGGCTGCGAGGGCGAAGCGCCCGAGGACCTGTGACTACCGACCGTCGTCCTCGCCCCGGCCGGCACAGCCGGGACACCGGCCGGCCGGGACGACGGCGAGTGAGGCCGAGGAGGTGACCGACCGTGGATCTCGTACTGCGTCCGGGGACCGCGGACGATGCCGCGGAATGCGGGAGGATCTGTTTCGAAGCCTTCGCGGGGATCGCCCGCGCACACGCTTTTCCACCCGATGTGCCCAGCCCCGAGGTCGGTGTGGCGCTGATCGAGGCGGGGCTGACCCACCCGGCGTTCTACAGCGTCGTCGCCGAGCTCGGCGGACGGGTCGTGGGGAGCAACTTTCTCGACGAGCGCTCACCGGTCGCCGGGGTCGGGCCGATCACCATCGACCCCGCCGTGCAGAACCGGGGTGTGGGCCGCCGGCTGATGCGGGACGTGATGGACCGGGCCGATGAACGCGGGGCGCCGGGGATCCGGCTGCTGCAGAGCGGATATCACACCAGGTCGTTCTCGTTGTACGCGAGCCTGGGGTTCGCCTTCCGGGAGACGGTCGCCTGTATGCAGGGACCGGCGATCCTGCGTGCGATATCCGGGTTTCCCGTACGGGAGGCCACCGGTGCGGACCTCGTCGCGTGCAACGAACTGTGCCGACGGGTCCACGGCGTGGACCGTGGCGGCGAAGTCGCCGACGCGCTCGAGCAGGGCACGGCCCGTGTCGTCGAGCGCGCGGGACGGCTCACCGGCTACGCCACGGACCTGGCGTTCTTCGCACATGCCGTGGCCGAGACCACCGCGGACCTCCAGGCCCTGATCGCCTCGGCGCCGGCTTTCGGCGGTCCCGGCATCCTCGTTCCCGCGAGGAACACGCTGCTGCTGCAGTGGTGTCTGGCGAACAGCCTTCGGGTGGTGCAGTTGTTGAGCCTGATGAGCATCGGCCTCTACAACGAGCCCGCCGGGGCGTATCTGCCCTCGATCCTCTACTGAGCGGGACACGCACAGGGCCGAAGGGGTCCCGGGCGGACACATGCGCGTGCGGCGTCACGCACACCGGGCGGAACCCGCGCGGCCTCGCCCCCTCCCGCGGGCGAACGCCGCGAACAGGGGCCGTGCGATTTCGTGTTGCCGAGGGGACGGGGCTTTGCCATGTTCACGTGCTGATGATTGGGTGGCATGGTGCAACCGTCATCTCCCCAACCCCCTTACGGGCAAAGCGGGCCGTACGGACAGCCAGGCCCGTACCACCAGGCCGGGCACCCAGGCCCGGCACACCCCTCGTACCCGCCTCAGGCGCCCCCGTACGGCCGGCCGCAACAGCAGCAGCCGTACGCCCAGCCGGCGCCCCCTGCCGCAGGACCCCCGCCCGGCCACCAGCCCGCCGCACCACCGGCGGGACTGTCCGGCGTATGGGAGCCTCGCCCACCGCGTTCGAAGGCGGGACGGTGGTTCCGCTTCGTTCTGACGGTGCTGTACTTCCCGTTCCACGTGGTGCTGTGGGTGGTCATCATGGCGCTCCTCCTGGCCTACGGGCTGGTGATGGAGGTCGTCTGCGGGATCCTTCCCTTCCTCGAGCGCTCGGCTGAGAAAGGGGCGACCCGGGCCCTCGGTCTCTTCCCCGCGCGGCCACGCTGGTGGACGACGTGGGGCGAGCTGCGGCACGAGGACGACCCCGCCTTCCACCGGGAGCGGATAGAGAAGCTGCTCCGGAAGCAGAAGAGCGATCGGCGCACGGTGGACATCGCCGCACACCTGTACCGGTGCGTCGGCGTGCGCGGCCTGCTGGAGATCGCGGGACCGTACGGCTGGACCCTCGACGAGAGGGCGACCGTTCGCCCGCGTGAGAAGGTCGGTCTGTCCCGCCTCGTACCGGCGGCGACGCAGCCGTAGTCGCGTGCGCGCGGCCCCGCGACGGCCGGGTACGTGCCGGAGCCGTCCCCGGGGGTCGTAGCCGTGTGCGCGGCCCCGCGCACCGCCTTCCTCGCCGCCGCGGCCCGCCTGGTGTCGTAGCCGTGTGCGCGCGGCCCCGCGATGCCCGCCTCGGGCGCGTTCCGGCCCGCGGGGCCGCTTCACCGGGTGCGGGGCGGTGGGGACGGCTCGGTGACCGGCCTCCGCCCACCCCGGCCGGGCGGGTCCTCCACGAGCACCGGCGGCGGCTGCCGTGCTCTCCGCACCCGCGTCACGCCCGGGAAGCCTCGCCGGCCCCGGCCCGCCTGAGGCCGCCTTTCCCCGGCCGCCACCACCAGGAAGACGGCACCCGGTGGTGGCGAACGCCGGCCGGATCAGGAGGCTGCGGAGGCGACCGCGGCGTGGGCGCCGTCGTCGGCGGAGGCGACGGCCTCGCCGTCGTCCAGGGAGACGTCCTTGGTCTCCTTGCCGAGGAGGAGCGCGGTCAGCGTCAGCACCGCCATCGCGGAGAGGTAGACGCCGACCAGCCAGGGCGAGCCGTCACCGGCCTCCCACAGCGCCACCGCGATGAACGGGGCGACGGCCGCCCCGAGGATCGAGCTGACGTTGTACGAGATGCCGGATCCGGTGTAGCGCACGCTCGTCGGGAAGAGCTCGGGCAGGAGCGCGCCCATCGGGCCGAACGTCATGCCCATCAGGGTGAAGCCGAGCACGAGCCACAGCACCACGCCGAGCGTGCCCAGGCCGATCAGGGGCACCCAGACCAGCCCGAAGACCACGATCGCGGCGGTGATCCAGATCAGGGTGGTGCGCCGTCCGTACTTGTCGGCGAGCGGGCCGGAGACGAGGGTGAACACCGCGAAGAACACCACCCCGAAGATCATCATCAGGACGAACGTGGTGTAGCTGTAGCCCAGACCGGGCACGGCGGCGTCCTTCGCGGCGCGTCCGTAGCTCAGCGAGAACGTGGTCATCAGGTAGAAGAGCACGTACGTCGCCAGCATGATGAAAGTGCCCAGGATCAGCTGCTTCCAGTGGCCCTGGACCACGGCCGCCAGCGGCAGCTTCCGCACCTTCCCGGCCTCGCGGGTCTTGGCGAAGACCGCCGACTCCACGAGCCGCGACCGCACCCACAGGCCGATCACGACCATCACGGCGGAGAACAGGAACGGGATGCGCCAGCCCCAGCTGACGAAGGCGTCCGAGGGCTGCGTGGGGTCGGCACCCGCCGCGGACGGCAGCAGCGCCCCGATGAGCAGGAACAGGCCGTTGCCGATGATGAAGCCGAGCGGGGCGCCCAGTTGCGGGAAGGTGCCGTACAGGGCGCGCTTGCCGCTGGGGGCGTTCTCGGTCGCGACCAGCGCGGCACCGCTCCACTCGCCGCCGAGCGCGAAGCCCTGTGCGAGCCGCATCAGTACGAGCAGGGCGGTGGCGATCCAGCCGGCCTGTGCGTAGGTGGGCAGGACGCCGATGAGGAACGTGGCGATCCCCATGGTCAGCAGGGAGACCACCAGCGTCCACTTGCGGCCGAGCCGGTCGCCGAGGTGCCCGAAGAAGACGGCCCCGATCGGACGGGCGACCATCGCGGCGCCGAAGACCGCGAACGACGACAGCAGCGCCGTGGTCGGGTCGCTGCTCGGGAAGAAGAGGGAGGGGAAGACCAGAACGGCGGCGGTCGCGTAGATGTAGAAGTCGTAGAACTCGATCGTCGTGCCCATGAGGCTGGCGATGAGGACGCGGGACCGCGGATTGACGGGGGTCTGGGCTGAGCCGGTGGCTGGTGCGGGCATTGCTCGGTCTTTCGCGCGAGGTGGAGATCGGTCACCGAGGGCCCGGACCTCCGCACGCGTCCCCCTCGCCGAAAGACTGTGCGAACTGTACGGGCACCGTAACGATCTCAGGCATCTTACTTTCCGGGAAGTGCGTACCAGTATGTGAGACGCCCTGGGCGAGGCGGAACCGTACACCGTGTACCGCGCGCCTGCCGGTGTCCGGCTCCCGGCGCGGCCGTGGTCCCGTGCCCGGGTCCGTCCTCGTCGTGGACGGACCCGTGGCCGCCGGGGCTGGGCCGGGAGGGAATGGACTTTCCGGGGGAGTGCCTCCGGGCGCTCGGATACGAAGGCGTCGAGGACGTCCGGGGAAACGCCGTGCCGCTCCTGCGCCATCGACGCGATCCGGAGCGCGGCGAGTGACGAGCCGCCCGGGTCGAAGAAGCCCGCCTGGGGAGGGATCGCCGGCTGCTGGAGGAAGCAGCCCCGGCCGGGCGCGGCGGACCGTGTCGTGGAACGGCGATCCCACCGAGCCGAACACGAGCAGGCCCTGCTGGGCGATGGTCCCGGCGTAGTCGAGAGTGCGCGCGGTGGTGCGGTCGGCACAGGTGGTCGTGAGCGCGCAGGAGCCGGCCCCGGCCTGCCGGGTGAGCGCGGTGGCCGCGGCGGCCACGAAGAACGCCGAGCTGCGGACCCTGAGCCGGTCCGCGGCCCGTCTGACCCTGTGTCCCAGCCCCTTGGCGTACAGGGTGGTCGAGGGGTGGCGCGGCCCGTGATGGGGGCGTTGCGCCGCGGGGAAGGGCGACGGGGCCTTCTCGGCCGCCGCCCGCCACCGCTCCAGGGTGGCGGCCGGTTCCTCCTGTCCGGCGGCGGACTGCTCGCGGGCCGCCCGGCCCGGCGGCTGGTGCGCCGAGGGCTCACCGGCCTTCCCGCGCAGCAGGTCGCAGCCCAGGAGGCCGGCTGCCATGCGGGACGGGACGGCACCGACCCGGCGCGGTCGTCCCCCGGCGGTGAACACCGTGTCCCGCACCGGCCACTGGGAGGTGATGTCGAAGTGGTGGGAGACGGCCTCCGCGGCCGGGGCGCCGCCCCGGACCACCGCCGTCATCCGGGCGATCAGCCATCCGCTGACCAGGGCCGTCGCGGCGGCAGCACGGCCGGGCACACCCCGGAGGACGCGAGCACGCCCACCCGTCCGGGACTGCCGGACAGCAATCGCAGCAGCCCGAGCCTGTCCCGGGCCGGGCGCACCGCACGGGCCCGGGGGACGCGTCGCGCAGGGTGCCGGCATGGCCCCATCTCTTCGTCGGGGAGGGCGGGCACGGCGGCCGGCGGCCCAAGCGCGTCCAGGATCCCGGCGGGGTGGCACAGACGGTGCAGCATGCTCCGCGCTCTCCCGGGAGCCTGTCGGCAACGTTCCGAGAAAGCGCTTGCGGGAGGCGCTGCAAATGCGCCCCCTTCCCTGCCGGACGTTCTTGCGGCGCCGAGAGACCTGGGATCAGAATGTTGCGGCCGAGGCCGGCCGCCGACCTGGAAGGGCGCTGAACCGTGCGGGATTTCACTCCGGAGGACAAGGCCATCGCGGCCGAGGCCGAGGAGATTCTGGGCACCGGCGAAGTCGGGATCACGGAGTTCGCCCACGGGCACCGCATCGGCGTCACCGCCGGGGTGGCCAGGATCTCGGGCGGCGGCCGGTCCGCGGTCGTGAAAGTGATCTCACCGGGGCGCGTCGGCGACACCTGGTGCGGTTCCCATGCCCCGGCGAGCTACCGCTACTGGCGGCGTGAGGCCGACGTGTACCTGGCGGGGCTGCCCGCGGCGTACACGGACGCGGGCGTCGTGCAACCCGCCCTGCTGCGCGTCTTCGAGCGGGCCGACGGCCGGCTGAGCCTGTGGCTGCGGGACGTGCCCGGGCCCTCGGGCGAGGCATGGAGCGTCGACCGCACCGGCCGGCACGCCCGCCGGCTCGGCCGGGCCCAGGGGCGCTGCGCCGTCGACGACAGCTGGGCGGCGGGCGGAGTCCCCTGGAGCAGCGGGATGCTGCGCGAGTACCTCGACACCCCGGACGCGGCCTCGGCGGACATCGAGTGGCATCTGCTGCACGACCGTGAGCTGTGGGAGACCCCGCTGATGCGGCGCCACTTCGGCGGCGCCCTGCGCGAGGACGTCCTGCGGCTCTGCGACGAGCGGTACGACCTGGTGGAGCTGGGCGAGCGGCTGCCGCAGACCCTGTGCCACCACGACGCCTGGCCCAGGAACTTCCTGGAGGAGGCGGACCGCACGGTCGGCATCGACTGGGCGTTCGCCGGTTCCGGCTGGATCGGCGCGGACATCGGCAACTACGTGTCCGACACCGCTTTGGACCTGCTCCGCCCCGCCGAGGAACTCCCGGCCCTGGACCGCACCGTGTACGAGAGCTACTGCGCCGGCCTGCGCGACGGCGGCTGGGACGGCGACCCGGCGGCGGTGCGCCTGGGCATGTGCGTCATGGCCGCCAAGTGGACCTGGCTCGTGCCCGTCATGCTCAAGCGCGCCGCGCAGGACTTCCGGCACACCGTCTACGGCAGCCGGAACGTGGACGCCGACCGGCTGTACGGGGAGCGGGCCGAGGTCTTCCGCATGCTCACCTCCTGGGCCCGGGAGGCACGGGAACTGGCACGCCAGGTGTTCGGCCGCCGCAGCGCCGCACCCACGACCCCCTCGGCATGTCCCAGCCCGTAGACCGGCGCGGTGTCGGGCCAGCCGATGCCCTGCTCGGCCGCGTGCAGGATCGTCCGCACGGACTCCTCGCCGTCCTGCGGCCCCCAGGACATCCGGGGCCCCTGCCCGCCCATGGCCCACGTGCCGGGACCGACGCGGGACAGCCGCATGCCGGTGGGCCCGAGCGGGCGGGCAGGACCGTGCTCTCTGGCACGGGGACTTCCTGGGGACGGACCGTGGACGGACCCTCGCGCACGCTCGGTCCCGCCGGCACCGACGAGCCCACGCCGCAAGGCAGTTGATCGTCTCCACCGTGACGTCGTTCCAGGGGACTGTCCGGACCCCGCCCCCGGTACGCGTGACCGGCCTCTCGCCCCCACGGGCGGCGCGCCAGGACACGACCAGGCCGCCATGGCTTCGTCCGCTTCAAACGGCATCGAGTCCATGGGACGGTCCGCCGCCTGTGAGACGTCTGGTTCTGAACCGGTGGCACCGGGCGGCTCGGTAGCCCGGGCAGGAGAAGCGCGGGCCGTGCCGGTGGCCGCCCACGTGAGAACGGTCAAGGAGTCGCGCAACGCGCGGGGGCGCCGCCGCGTGTCCCTCAGGCGTCGAAACGGCCGCGTGCGCTCTCGATGTGACCGAGGTGCTGGTGGGTCCAGCCGCATATGGCGTCGACCGCGGTGCGCAGGGCCCGGCCCGGTTCGGTGAGGGTGTACTCGACGCGCGGCGGCACGGTGGGGTGCACCTTCCGGTCGACCAGGCCATTGCGCTCCAGCATGCGCAGGTTCTGGGTGAGCATCTTGTGGCTGACGCCCTCGACCTCGTTCCGCAGTTCGCTGAAGCGCAGGGTGCGCTCGCCGAGCGCCTCGATGATCAGGAGCGCCCACTTGTTGGCGATGTCCGAGAAGATCTCCCGCGCCAGGGAGTCCGCGCGCCGCAGGTCGGCGTCCTCGGGCAGGCCCTTGACCAGTTGCTTGGTCACCATCAGGTTCCTCAGTCACCGAAAAGTGCGTTCTTCCAGGTCGGCCTTTACTCTCCTACGGTTTCCGAGTAACCACAAGAGAGCAGAACGGAAGGGCGAGCACTGTGGACACCATGGATGTCTTCACCTACGGCGTGCCGGCCGAGAGCGACTTCGGCTACGCACAGGCGATCAAGTCCGGCGAGCTGATCCACGTCTCCGGACAGCTCTCGTTCGATGAGGCGGGCGAGTTCCTCCACGCGGGCGACTTCGCCGCCCAGCTCGAGCAGACCCACGCCAACATGGACAAAGTCCTGGACCACTACGGCGCCACCCGGAACCAGGTCGTCTCGCAGACCCTGTACGTGGTGAACCTGCGGCAGAACGCCGCGGCGACGGCGGAGGGCAACCTGGAGTACTTCGGCGGCCACCGCCCGGCCAGCACGGTCTTGGGGGTCACCGAACTGACCTTGCCCGGCCAGGTCGTCGAAATCAGCTTCGTCATCGACACGAAACTGCCCGCTTGAGATCTCCTCCTCGCACGTCCCACACCACAATGCCGTTGCTTTAGTGGTCGTGTCATCGGTGGTTCAGGGTGACGACGACTGGGGAACGGCGGTGGCTGGCGGGTTCTCCAGAGGCCTTGCTGCCGTAGCCGGTGATGCACGAGCGGATCTTGCGAGGGCAGTTGCGGGGCCGGCGGCGGGGTAACAGGCTGTGTCCGATCTCGGCGAGCCCGAGGCGCCGGTCACGTCTGCGGGCGGAGGGGGGAAAAGCCGCTCGGCGAGATCGCCGTGCGGCGGACGACGTGCAGGGCCCGGGTGAACGAGGTCCGCTCTGCCGTACTGCGGTGCAGGCGGGCGGCTTCGTCCAGCAGCTCGCGGGTGGCATGGTGCACGATCAGGTGCGCGTAGATCTCCTGCCGGACTCCGTCCGGGGTCTGCGATCTGAGGACCGGCCGGCCGCGCTGGTGGGTCTTGATCTCGTCGAAGACCAGCTCGATCTCCTACGGCGCCGGCACCACCTCCAACCTCCAGGCCCGGTACGTGGGAGCCGACCTCGCCGCACCCCGTCAACGCGTCCGCGCCACCTCCACCGTCATCGTCGCCACCACCGCCGGCGGCATCGCCGGTCCCCTGCTCACCACCCCCGCCGGACACCTCGCGACCGCGCTCCACCTGCCCGAACTGACCGGTCTGTTCCTCCTCTCCACAGTCGCCTTCACCCTGGCCGCACTCACCCTCCTCGTATGGCTGCGCCCAGACCCGCTGCTGCTCGCCCGCACCCTGCCCGCGGCCTCGGACGAGGACACACCCGCGCATGCCCGCTCCCGGTTCGGCCCCGGCCTGCCCGCCGGCGTCGTCGTCCTCGTCCTCAGCCAGCTCGTCATGGCCGCCGTGACGACCATGACCCCCATCCACATGCACGCCCACGGCTTCGGCACCGCCGCGTCCGGCCTGGTCATCGCCCTGCACACGGGTTCCATGCACCTGCCGTCGCCACTGGCCGGCCGCCTCGTCGACCGATTCGGCGCCACTGCGATGAGCGCGGTGACGGCCGGCACACTGCTCGCCGCGGGAGCAGTCGCCGCCCTCGCGCCCGGCCACTCCTTCACCCTGATCGCCCTCGCCCTCGTGCTGCTCGGCGTCGGCTGGAGCTTCGGCCTGGTCACCGGCACCGCGATCGTCACCGACAGCACGCCCCTGGCCACCCGCGCCAAGGTCCAGGGACTGGTCGACGTCGCCCTCGCCATCGCGGGCGCTGTCGGCGGTCTGGCCTCCGGCGTCGTCGTCGCCATCACCAGCTACCCGGTCCTCGCCGTCCTGTGCGGCGCCCTCGCCTCTGTCGCTGCGCCAGCGGCCATCGTCGCGGCCCGCAAGCGCTCCATGCGCGCCTGGCCGATGTAGTCGTCACATCGGTGACATCACGCCTGCCTGTGTGACCACTACCGCGCTTCGGCTCATCGACTGCCCGGACTCGGGAGACCCGCACCGCACCCGTACAGCTCGGACTCGAGGTGCCCGAGGCCGGTGAACTCCACTTCCAGGCCGTGGGCGCGGCGGCCGTTGTCGCGGAAGCAGACCTCACCGAGGGCTTCGGCGGCGAGCCTCCCGTTCCGGCGGCCGTGGCCCGGTCTTGCCCGATCCCCAGCCGCTGACGGTCGCCCGCCGCACGTCCAGGGCGGCGGCCACCTCGTCCAGGGGGAGGGCGTGGCTCCCGCACCAGGCCGGCCCGGGAAGCGGCCGCTGTCCGCCGACCAGACCGACGCCCTCTCACGGCTGGTGCTGCTCGTGGTGCCCACCCTGGACCTGGCGGCGCAGACCGCGCCGGCCTGGCGCCGGGACGGTCACGGCGAGCACATGGCCATCGTCTCCTCCCCGGACCCGGAGGCCACCGGCCACGATGACCTGGTCGCCGTTCGTGTCGTGTCGGCCACCGGCCCCGCACGCCGACCGCACTGGTGCCGACGAGAAATGACAGCCACTCACTGTGATGGAAGCCGGGTCACGTCCCTGACAGGAGCCCGGCCCCTGAGGGGACCACCGCTGGGAAAACCGACGTGACAGGCGATGCCGGCCGAGGAAGACTCGCGTCGTGCGCGATCGTGTGGATGCCTCCTCCGGCCTGGTGCTGCGGAGGTGGAGGACCGAGGATGCCTGGGCGGTGATGACCGCGTTCGCGGATCCGCTCATGCGTGGACAGTCCATCGAGCCGGTTGATTCCGTCCAGGCTGCCGAGCGGTGGATAACAGCTCGTGGTGACCAATGGGCTGCGGACTCCGCCTACTCCTTCGCCGTCGTCGACGGCGATGGCCTCGTTCTCGGCCAGGTATGCGTCGGCTCGGTGGATCGGCGTCATGCCGTCGGGTGGGTGTCCTACTGGACGACGGCGACGGCTCGTGGCCGGGGTACAGCTTCCCGCGCCTGCCGTGCTGTGGCCCGCTGGGCTTTCGACGATGCGGAACTCTTCCGGCTGGAGCTCGGGCACCGGATGAACAACCCGGCCTCGTGCGGAGTGGCTCGCGCCGCCGGCTTCGCGGTGGAAGGGCGGCAACGGCAGAAGCTCGAATACGACGGTGTCCGCTTCGACGTGGAACTCCATGCCCGTCTGGCAACGGATGCGGAGCCCGTGTCCGGGTGAGAGGGCGGTGCGGGACGGCCCGCTGCCCGTGAGGGCCGGCAAGCCGTCGGGCGGGTGCCTGGGCCGGCCTGCCTGGGCGGGGCGTTCGGCCAGGACCTGGAAGAGGAGTCCGGCGCCACGCCGGGCGGGTTCCGTGCAGCCCAGCTCGTCGATGCGCAAAAGCTCGACGCGGCCGTAGCGGGTGAGGGCCTTGTGCGACTGTTCCTCATCCGCGGCTTCGACCGGCTGGGCGGCGGGGAGAGAGGGAGGGGGAGCCGCCCGGCAGTAACCCCGACCACCCGCTTGCACCGTCGCGGGGTGGTCAGGCCATGGGAAGCAGGACCGCGGGAAGGTCACCGGCCCGGACGGCTTCCTGATCGATGGACAGGCCGCAGTGGTCGCCGACGGCTGTGAACACCGCTACGGGCAGCCGGGACCCGTGCTCCTCGTAGTACGCCACCACGGCGGCTTCACCCACCTCTCCGATGGACGGGAACACCGCGCCGGCCGCGTGGAGCGCCGCGTCCAGGGCCGAGTCCTCCCCGGTGTCCTCCCCGAACTCGGCCTGCCGGGCGGGCACGTCTCCCGGCACATGGATGATCCTCTGCGGTGGGCTCCACCGGTTCATCGTCACGCAGACGATCTCCTCGTCCGGTGCGGGCCACATCGACTCCACCGTTCGGTAGCCGGTGGCCCACGTCGCCATGCCCCAGTCCTCCAGCACGTACACCCAGTCGCCGCACGTCCCGTACATCGCGCGATGCACGTGAGGTGACCGGTCACCTCGTCGCTTCGCCAGCACGACGAGGTCCTTGCAGGGGATACGGCCGGCGAGCTCGTCGAGGTCGGCGCCCAGCGCGATGAGGAACTCGTCCGCGTCGATACCGCGGGCGCAGGTCAGCGATATCCCTCCGAGCATGCCGGGCAGGGCGGCTGGACTGTCTGTGGTGCTGTGTGCGCCTATCCAGGCGATTCCGTCACTCATGCGGCGTTCCTCCGGATGCGGGTTGCGCCATGGCCGCAAAGGGCCTCACGAGGACTCAGTTTCTCGTAGGGCCCTTCACGACTGCTGTCTCCGCTGTCCTCCGTGCTGCTGATCCGGAGGGCGAAGGCGCGGAGCGGACCGCTACGCCGACCCGGTTGATGCCGGTGGACCGCACCCGGCGCGCGAGGACGACCAGCGTGCGCACCACCATCGGCAGCCGGACTCGTGTCGTGGACCAGAGACCGGCCGCCGGGTGCGCCTGGTGCGCACCGACGATGTCGTGCACTGAGTCTCCACCGGTCCGAAGACGCAGGCCGAAAGGCTGGTGTGGTCGACTGCTGGGGCGCTCGCGCTGGTCGTGGGCGGCTGTCCGAGGAGTGGATCGCCCGACCGGGCCGGACGGTTCTCTGCTTTCTGCTCGCCGGGGCCGGTCGGCCTCCTGCGATCCGGTGCGTGGATTCCGAGCTGCTGGAACGGACCGAACTGAACCACTCCGGGTTCGGTGGAGACTTCATACGCTGCCTCCAGCCACCGGTCGGGGCTGGTGTCGAGCGTAGTGGCTCGATGTCGGCCAGGCCGTGCCAGGGCCGGCAGGGTTCGATCGGCTCCGTTGCGCAGAGGCCGATCCGGGATTCCATGAGTGCGTTGTCCAGGGCACCACCGACGGTGCCGACCGAGGCGCCGATGCGGCCTCGGGGAGGCGTGCGGTGAATGCGGAAGACATGTACTGACTGCCCGCATCCGCATGAGGAACCAGCCCGGCCCAGCGGGAGTTCCGGCGCGGTCGCGGCGCCGTAAGGTCATGTCGAGGGCGTCGAGGGCGTCGAGGGCGTCGAGGGCGTCGAGGGCGAGCTCGGCCCGTCTGTGTCGGTGGCTGCGGACCAGCCGACGATCGCTCGGGGGAAGACGTCCACGACGAACGCGACGTAGACGATTCCGGTTCTGGTTCTGGTGGCCACGCAGGTGAAGCCGGCGATCCGCCTCAGGCTCGGCCGGGACGCGACGAAATCGACGGTACTGGACCAGTCGTCCCGGCTGCCGGATCGTCGACCGGACCGAAGGGCTCGCCGACGCCGGGTGACCCGTTGCCGCGAGCACCGACGGGCCCGGCCTCCCGGCAGGGGAGACCGGGCCCGCGCACGGTGGTGTGCGAGTCAACGGCCGACCAGGGGCCCTCGCCGGAGCCTTCGGCTTCCTCCGGTGACCGCGTGCCACCGTGCCTCAACTCCTGGCCGTGTTCACTTTGTTGACTCCTGCCTCGTTGCTCCGTAGGTTCCGTCGCAGAAACATTCGGGCCGCAGTCGGCAAGTTTCGACCGGCGTCCTCCGCGTCGCTCTCCGGCCCCGGCGCGGGGACGCGGAGCCGCGACGTGGGGAATCACATGACCTCCGTACTCGAAAGATCCCGCCGGGTGCTGACCCGGCTGGTGAGCAGGACCGCGCCACTGGTGCGCACGGCCGTGGTCGCCGGCGTGGCCGTCGCCGTCACCACCACCGTCTCGGCGGTCGGCGCCCCCGGCCAGGACTCCGGAAGCGGATTCGAGCCGGGAGGGGGATCCGGCGGAGCCCACTGGGTGGACACCTGGACGTCCATGCCGCAGCTGACAGAGCCCCACAACATGCCGCCCGCCCCGTTCACCGAGGACGAGCTGGTCCTCGACGACAGCACCCTGCGGCAGACGATCCGTACGACGATCGGGGGCGAGAAGCTGCGCCTGCGGTTCTCCAACGCGTTCGGCGGGGCGGCGCTGCCGATCACCCGTGTCTCGGTGGCGCTGCCCGAGGACGGGGCCGCCGGGGTCGCCCGGATCGAGCCGGGATCGTCCCGGCCGGTCACTTTCGGCGGACGCTCCTCGGTCGTCGTGCCGACGGGTGCGCAGATGGTCTCCGACCCGGTGGACATGAAGGTGCCGGCCCGGACCAACCTGACGGTGACGGTGTATCTCGCCGACGGTCAGGCGTCGTCGTCCATCACCTCACACCCGGGATCGCGCACCACCTCGTACCTGGCCAAGGGCGATCACACCACCGCCACCGATCTGCCGGGCGCCACCGGGACCGACCACTGGTACTTCCTCAGCGGCGCCGAGACCTGGGCGCCGCACCCGCGCGCCGCGGCCGCCGTGATGCTCGGCGACTCCCTCACCGACGGGCGCGGCTCCACCACCAACGGCAACAACCGCTGGCCCGACCTGCTCCAGGACCGCCTGGCGGCCACCGCGGCGACCTCGCACGTCGCCGTCGTCAACCAGGCGGCCGGCGGCAACCGCGTCCTCGACGACGGACTCGGCCCCAACGCGCTCGCCCGCCTCGACCGGGACGTCCTCGCCCGGAGCGGGGCGCGGTGGCTGCTGGTCTTCGAAGGGATCAACGATCTGGGAACCGCCGAGGCCACCGAGACCGCCCAGCGCCGGACCGCCGACGACCTGATCGTCGCCTACCGGCAGATCGTCACCCGTGCCCACGCCCAGGGCATCCGCGTCCACGGCGCCACCCTCACCCCGATCGGCGGGAACCAGATGTACGACGACCCGGGCGGCGTACGCGAGGCGGCCCGGCAGCGGGTCAACGACTGGATCCGCACCAGCGGGGTCTTCGACGCGGTGATCGACTTCGACCGGGCCGTCCGCGACCCGGACGCTCCGGCCCGTCTCCACCCGCTGTACGACGAGGGTGACCACCTCCACCTCAATCCGGCCGGCTACGCGGCCCTGGCCCGCGCGGTGCCGGCCGGACTGTTCCGCTGACACCGGCCTCCCCGTCCGGCCTGCCCGTCCGGGCGCCGCGGCCAGGTCTCCCTCCGGGACGTCCCGCAGGAGACCTGGCCGCACTTGCGCGAGGACGGCAGACAGCGGGCCGCCACCGCCGAACGGCAAGCCGAGCACGACGAGTCCGAGCACGGCGAGTCCGAGCACGGCGAGTCCAAGCACGACGAATCCAAGCATGACAAGTCCGAACACGACGAGTCCGAGCGGCAAAAGCGGGACCCGGCCGTGCCCGAGCAGAAGACCGGCGGCACCCGGCTCTCCGGCTTCCGCGCCTGTCACGGTCGGCCCCGGCTGCCGGTGGCGACGGCGAAGCTGAATGGATGGACCGTGACGACGAGCAGCTGCTGCGCCACCGGGTCTACGGCGCCGGCCACGACCCGGGCCCGCGACCGGACCGGCGCTACGCCGGACCGGTCGGCGGGCCGTTGGACGGACCGCCGCTCGACATCACGACCGGACGCAGGACGAGGCCGACGCCGGCGTCGCGCTGCCCACCGAGCCGAGGCCGTCCTGGACGATCCGCAGGGGAGGAATGGCGCGGCGGTCCGGCCCGTGTCCGGCTGACGAGGACGGCTGAGCATACGCCGGGATCTCCGTCCTCCGTCCGTCGGAGGAGCAAGTCGTACGTGAACAGCCCCAAGGACTGCCGCGCCTTCTCCCCGGCGGGAGGTGCCCCTGTGCCTTTGACCGAAAGGAAACAGGGCTGCGCCGAGCCCTGGTGCCGGACAGCTTCGACGTCGATCTGCGGGAGTTGCAGGGGCAGGGGCCACTTGATGCGTTCTGCGGCTTCCTGCTGGAGATCGGGCGGCGGTCGGGCAAGCCGGTGCTGAGGGATCCGGAGGGTGCCTGTGGCCATCCGGTGCTCGGCTTCGATGCCGGAGCTGATCGAGTTGTCCTCCTTGCGGAGCCGCTGGTCAGGTGACCGCGGCTGGGGACCGGAGGCCGTAGGAGGTGCCGTAGTGGAGCAGGGCCCGGTTCAGCTTCCGAGGCGGTGGGCAAGGTGGAGCAGATCTGCCAGGTGCAGCACCCGTCCATCGAACCCCGGGAGGGGGACATGGAGCGGCTGGGTCCAGTGGGCGGGGATTGCGTCCAGCCCGTAGTACGCCCCCGCGAGGCCACCGGTCACCGCGGCGACGGTGTCCGTGTCACCGCCGAGGTCGATCGCGGCGCGCAGCGCGTCCTCGAAGCTGCCGGTGGTGCGCAGGGCCCAGACGGCGGAGCCCAGGCAGGGCCAGACGGCACCGTTGAACTCGGTGGCCTGATCGGGGTGCCAGCCGGGCGCGAGGACGGCGGCGTAGCGGCCGCGGTGGTCGGGGTGGACGAGGGCCGGGATGTCCGGGAGTGCGGTGAGGGGGGCGGTGTCCTCGAAGGAAAGGCGGATGAGTTCGTGGAAGATCGCGGTGCCTTCCCAGGCCGCGCGGTCACCGTGGGTCAGGGCAGCGATGCGGCGGGCCGCGTCCATGGTGGCTTCCTGGCCGGCGGCGGCGAAGTAGACCGCGGAGGCCGATGCCCGCATCAAGGAGCCGTTTCCCGCTGCTCGGTGGTCGACCTGGAAATGGACCGCGGCGGCGAGGTCCCAGGGCATGCCGTTGGTCAGGACGTCTTCGGTCTGCAGGCCGATGTCCTTCGGTTCTGATGCTGCCCACTGCTGGAAACGGGCGAAGATGTCCGGCAGATCCAGTCCGCCCCGCTCCAGCAGCGATTCCGCCACGAGGACGGCCATCTGTGTGTCGTCAGTGGCCTCGCCGGGGTCCCAGCCACCGCCTCCGCACATCTCGCCACCGGCACCAGGCGCGGGAAACCGCGCGGAGAACGCTCCCCGGGGCGCAAACTCGAAGGGACCACCCAAAGCGTCACCCACCGCTGAGCCGGCAACCGCGCCGGCGGCCCGCTGAATCCGCTGAATCCGCTTCATCCGCTTCATCCGCGCAGGCTATCCGCGCCGTGCTGTGCAGTGCCGCGCTGTGCAGTGCCGACGGCCGCGCGGCCCTGTTCCTTGTTCCTTATGCGACCTGGCGTCGGGCGTCACCGGCCCGCTTCGGAGAAGGGACTGAAGGGGTGTCCGTCACCCGCCGTCCTCGCCCGTCCAGCGCATCGTTCGACGGGGCGCAGGTCGGCCGTGGCGGATCGTCAGCTGATCTGTTCGGCCAGGGCGACGATGATGCCTGCGGGGCCGCGGAGGTAGCAGAGCCGGTAGCTCTCCTCGTACTGCGCCACCTCGCCGATCGGTTCGGCGCCGTGGGGACGCAGCCGGGCGATGGTGTCGTCGATGTCGTCGACGGCGAACATGACACGATGCAGGCCCAGAGTGTTGGGCGGCGGATTGACCGCCCCGGCGCCGATCGCCTCGGGGGTGTGATACTTCACCAGCTCCAGCCTGCCGTGGCCGTCCGGGGACCGCATCATCGCGATGTCACTGCGGACGCCCTCGAGTCCGACGGTGCGGTCCGCGAAGAGGCCCTCGATCCGCGCCGTGCCTTCGAGCTCCATGCCGAGTTCGGTGAAGAAGGCGATGGCGGCCTCCAGGTCCTCGACGACAATGCCGACATTGTCCATCCGCTGAAGCGCCATGGTGGTTCTTCCTCTTCGTCGCGCAGTTCGTTGTGGCCACTGGTATACCGAGGACGGAGCCGAAGTTCCCTTCCCGACACCGCACACGTGCCGGATTCCAGGCGCTGAGGAGTGTCGCGATCGGCGCTCTGCCGCTTGGCCGGAGTGGGCCGGTGCCGGCGAGGACTGTCCGGACGCTTTCGGCGGCAACCTCTCCTCGGTGCCCGCCCGCAGGATTCGCCACCGCCGACCGGTGGCGGTCCGGGCCACGAAGCCGCAGGTCATGCAGGACCTGGCCATCGAGGACACCAGTGGCGAGACCGTGCCGGCCCTGCATCGGCGGGTGGTCGGCCGCGGTGTCCGCGCCGTCGAGGGGACGCACCGGGACGGCCTGTCCACGGGCAAGGGCCGCAGGACCCCACCGGCGTCGTCCCGCCCCGGTCCACGGGGCCCGGGCCTGTGTGTCCGTCCCCTTTTCGGTCCGGACGTGAGCAGGGCCGAGGACGACGCGAGTGACATCGGCCAGGGGACATCGTCGAGCCGGTGCGGTACCGCTTCGTGCAGGCGGCCCCGGACACCGGCCCTCGACCAGATCGGGAAGCGACGATGGGCGCCCTGCTTCGAGATCCCGAAGCAGGGCGGCGATGCCCGCCAGGAACAGCCACTGACCGGCACGTAGACGGTCGCCGCGAACAGCGTCTCATCAGACGTGTCCTGCGTGCTGCCACCTTGCGGGCGCGCCTTCGACGGCGGGATCAACGGCTTCGCGATCTCCCACAGCCCGTCCGGAACGTGCCGGCTTCCCGTACCCCGCCCCATGCGCGGCCCGCGAGCCACCCGCCGCATAGGACACGATCCTGTGGTCCGTCGGTCAGCCGATGATGGCGACCGGGGCGTCCCAGGCGTTGCGGTCGACGGTGATGGTGTGACCGCCGCGGGTCTCCTTGCTGTTGGCCTTGTACTGGTGACCGCGGCTGTGGCCGGTGTACAGCTTCGGGTTCCAGGGCCA
Source organism: Streptomyces sp. NPDC006134 (assembly GCF_040628835.1). NCBI lineage: Bacteria > Bacillati > Actinomycetota > Actinomycetes > Kitasatosporales > Streptomycetaceae > Streptomyces > Streptomyces sp. NPDC006134. The sequence continues at coordinate 119,680 of NZ_JBEXTV010000020.1, forward strand.
GTCCTTGGTGGTGGTCTCCTGGCCGTTCCACAGGGCGTACCAGAGGTTGCCCGGCAGGTCGGTGCGGTCCTTGGCGGTGGCGATCGCCTTGGCACTGGAACTGCTGAAGCCGTAGAGGCCGGCGCGGTAGGTCTTGGCTCGCAGCGTCTTGGTGAAGGACCGCACGTAGGTGAGGGTGGCGTCGTTGCACGCCTTGTCGGTGATGTCGTACGACTCCATGTTGAGGTAGATCGGGCTGCCGGCCTTCATGCCGAGCGCCGAGGCCTTGGCGATCGCGTCTTTGGCGTTGCTCGCCCCGACCGAGGCCGCGGTGGCCGCGGTGAACCTCTCCTTGTTCCTGCTCTTCTGGCAGGGCGGCTGGGCGCCGACGTACAGGGGGATGACCCGCCAGCCGAGCGTGCTGACCGACTTCACCCAGGACTTGGTCAGGTTGGGCTGGGCACAGCCGCGGTTCTTGCCACCGACGTAGACCGCGACGCCGCCGTAGTAGGCGTCCTTCTTCCACGCCTTCATCGCGGTGAGCGAGGGCGCGGTGCAGGTGTCGAACGCCCGGCCCGTGTAGGTCTTCTGCGCCGGCCACGCCGGGGCGGCCATCGAGGTCTGCGCTGCGATCCCGGCGCCGGCCACGACGACGACACCCGTCGCGGCCAAGGCGATGTAACGGTTCTTCTTGGACAACCGGTGCTTGGACAATCCCCACCCCGTATGTTGTGTCAGATCGGACTCCGGTGCTCCGGAGCCCGCCCACCCTACCGAGTGACATGGAGACCGCAACGACCGGCCGGGCCGGCCTCGCAGGGGCACCGCTTCGGTCGCCGGGGTCCAGGGTCCGCGCCGGACCGTGCAGCCGGGCCGGCGCCTGAGCGGTGCCCGCGACGGCGGGTCACCGGCAGCGGGATGTGGCCGATGCGGCCGATGCGTGCCCGCCCGGGTCTTCCGGGGCGCGGGGCCGTCGATTCCGGACTCGCCCCCCTCGTCGATCGGTTCCTCCGCCACGCCGGTGGACGTGGGGCGCTGCCCCGACGGTGCCCCACCACCGAGTTGACCGCGGCCGGCTCTTCCTCGACGAGGGGAGCGAACCTGGCCGGTCCATGCGCGGGATGGGATCTCTTCGCGCGCGTGTTCCCGGATGGTGGGGTCCTGTACCGGAATCCCGGTATTGCCGGCGACTCGGCTCGCACTTGGTTCCACGGGTCTCCCGGTTCCTCGCTCCGGAAGAACCCGCCGAGCAGCCGTACGGCGGTGACGTGCCGGCCGCGTACCGCCCCAGGGCACTCCATCGCCGGGAAAGGGCCCCGGTCGGGCCGCGTGCCGGGCCGCGGGCCGGCGATGAGGCCGCGGGGTCGGCGGCGCGGTTGATCACCATCTCGGCGGCGGAGATCCGGTCGGTGAGCAGGCCCGGGGCGGCGACAGCGCGAGTGGGCTGCCCGTTCTCCGGGCCGCTCACCCCCGTTCTGCAGCGGGCCATGACCACCGCCGCCACCAAGGCGTTCGTCATCCTGGACGGCACCCTGCCGCCCATCGATCGCATCGCCGCCGATCGGCCGCTCCCTTCAGGCAAGCACAAGAAGCACGGCAGGAACGGCCAGGTTCTCACCGACCCGTCCGGGAAGCCGGTCCGGGCCGCACCGGCCCTGCCCGGTGCGGCCCACGACATCAGGGCCACCCGCACCCGTGGCCTCCTGGACGCGCTCGGCCCACCGGCGTCGTCTGCTGGGCGGACAAGGCGTACCAAGGCGCCGGCCACGCTGTTCGCGTCCCCTGCCACCACCGCCAAGACGAGCTCCCCACAGGCCAGAGGGCCGTCAACCGCCCTCACGCGAAGATCCGCACGCTCGGCGAGCAAGCCATGGCGGCCCTCATGACCTGGCGGCTCCCGCGCGAGCTCCGGTGCGGCACCGCTCGAATCACCGGCCACGTCCAAGCCGTCCCCCACCGCCTCATCCTCGCGCAGGGGCAGCCACCGCCTCGCCGTGCTCGCGGACACCGCCAGCAGTGCTCGGACGGGTCAGCAGCCGGACCCGCCCCAGCCGAGCCGTTCCTGCCGTTGAGGGCGGGGAGGCGGGGCATCCCGCCACCACCACCCGACGGCTGGGACAGCCTCCCGAGCCGTGCCACTGCTCCGGACCGGCGGGCGGAAGTACCCATGCCTCCGCCTACGGCCCGACCGGCCCGCCCCGCTCCACCCCCACCGAGGCGGTGCCCCAGCCGCACCGCTGTGCCGGTACGCGCCCCGACCCGACGGGCCCGTACAAGACGGGCGCCCGCTCCTGCGACCCGCAGATCGGACGCTTCGCCCAGCGCGCCCCCTCCGGTCCGGCCAGGAGACCAACCCCTGTCTCTCTACGCCGCCGACATCCCCGTCGACGGAGTCGACCGGGCAGCCTGGGCCGGACAGCTCGACCGTCCGCTTTGTCACTTTGAAGAGCGAGCCGATCGGGAAGAAGCCCGGGAGCCACCCGGCGATCCGCGCCGGGCCTGCTCCCGCACATGCCTTCTACATCTGCCCATACCGTCCCATACCAGCCCAGCCGAGGCCGGCCCAGGCCGGACTTGTCCGCCGCCGATTCCACCAGCGTGAAGCCCGACTGCCCCAGCTGACGCTGAACGACCGGCCCGTCCATGGATGCCCACGCCGTCCTGCGGCGGGCAGGCCGGCGACCGAAGTACCTGCCGCCCGGCACCCGCACCGAGCGGCGTCCGGCCCCGCAGCCGCCGCCTTCCTCGTCACCTGCGGCCTCAAGGTGACCGTGACCGCAAGTGGCGACAGGGACCGCACTGACCTTTCCGGCATACGGCAAAGGGGCAGTACAGAGGCGTATAGGCGGCTGCCGTTTCTCCCCTGGTGGTCAACAGGGGGAGGGATGCAGACGACGCCGTTGCACAAGGGCGAGAACGCGGCGCTGCTGACAGCGCGGACGGTGCTGTCGGTATCCGTACAGGGACTCTCGGCGGACGTGTCAGCACTGCTGCTCGGCCCTGACGGCAAGGTCCGCGGCGATCACGGCTTGGTCTTCTGCAACCACCTGGTCTTCTGCAACCACCTGGTCTTCTGCAACCACCTGGTCTTCTGCAACCATCCGGTACAAGACGGTGTATCCGTCACGGGCGCGGCGGTCACCGCGGAACTTTCTTGCCTGCCGGCCGGCGCGCACCGTGTCCTTGTGGTCGTGAGCGCTGACCCGCTGCAGCCAGGCGCCGTCTTCACCCGGGCACCTCAGCTGACAATCACCCAGTGCGGGTCCCTGGCGGCATTCTTCACAGCGCCTGACTTCACATCGGGGGAGACTGCCGTGGTCTGGGCGGAGCTGTACCACCGCGGTGACGGCTGGAAGATCCGGGCCGTGGAGCAGGGCTACGCCTCCTGCCTTGCAGGACCGGCGGCCGACTACGGTGTCGACACCGATCCCGAGCCCTCTGCCGCGCCGCTCCCTGCGCAGACACGCACGGCAAACAGGGCAGGCGGGGGCAGCCGACCTGACGAAGCCGGAGCGGCGGGCCGCGGGCCGCCCCCCCCGGGGGGGGGGGGGGGGGCGGGGGGGCCCCCCCCCCCGGCGCCGCGGCCGCGCGCCACGGGCGGCA